>NZ_JBHYVB010000170.1:0-25912 GCF_042750115.1 Streptomyces sp. NPDC059455 | reverse complement strand
TGACGGGCGTCCCCCTGGGGAATCGGCCGTCAACGGGGTGGGGAATTACGGCGACAGCTTTCGTCGGAAAGTGGGGATTTGGGCCGTCGCCGACAGTAATGCTCCCGGTTTCGGTGGTCGGCCTGGATTGCGGCGTGGATAGGTCCATTTCCGGGCGACGAGGCGTGTGTGCCAGCGCAGGACTGACCGTGGTGTAACCAGCAGTGCCAGCTGTGAGCGCTGCTGCTTGTTCGTCATCCGAGCAGTGCTGCCATGACGGCCCTGTCGCTCCAGGAGAACCGGGGCCGTGGGTGGATGCGCTGTGCGACGGTGAGTTGGTGGCGGAGCATCAAGATCTCGATGTCTTTCGCCGCGCTCGACCGGGCCAGCAGCGCGAGCCATCGGAAGATCTGGCACCCGAGCAGATAGATCAGACGTATCGCCACGACCCAGCGTCATGCCCTGCAGCGCCCGCCAACCTCCTGCGCTCTGGTAGATCCGAACCCGCAGGTCACCTCGGGTGACACGGTTTCCGGCACCCACATCCTTGACCAACTGCGGGTTAATCCGCAGGTCGAACCCGAGGAGGTCCCGGGCCTGCTGGAGCGGCTGGCCGAGGGGGGGTGGGGGGGGGGGTGGGGCGGCGCCGCGCACCCTCCCCACCCCACACCCCCCCCCCCACCCACCCGCCTGGCAGCCGTGCGGAGCGACCTCGCCATCGCGGCACTCCGGGCAGCCGGCGCGAAGAACATCGCGGCCGGTCTTCGCCGCAATGCCCGCGACCCCCGTCGCCCGCTCACACTCCTCGGCCTTGCATGATCACAAAATGGACGCCACACAACTACGCCGAAGCTCTGCCACGACAGTTCGCCAAAGCCCTGGAGGTTAGAGACGTTCGCTGTCCTTCATCAACGCCCACATATAGAACCATTGGCCGTTCTGGGCCTTGGCTTTTCTCCTTCCTCCCTCCGCAAAGGTCGTCAGGAAGTTCCAAAGGCCAGCAGCGTTGATGCCGAGGGCCGTGACGAGGGAGAGCATGGCAGGCTGTGTAACGGCGAAGAGGGCGACGGTCGTGACGCACGTAGCGGCCCCCGTTGTCGCCAGCGCCTTGTCGTTCGTAGCCTTCCGCATCTGCGCCTGCACGTGTGCCACTTCGTGACGGAGCTCCTCTTCAATCGCCGCGATCTTCCGCTGCGACTGCGTGTCCTCCAATGCGTCGTCGAGGTCCAGAATCCTCTTCCTGAGCCATGTCTTGAACAGTTTGTGAGAATTAAATTCCTCGACGGTGAGCTTACTGAACGCCTCCAGCGAGACACCCTCGATGTATGGGATCTTCATAGTGAATAAGATGCGGGCGACACTACTGGCGATCGGGTTTGCCCCCGACGCCTCGACCGCCCGGCCGTTGCGGACCACGACATCGTAATGCACAGGGGTGCCTACCTCGCCAAGAGGGACCGCCAGGCTGCCGGACGAGATATTCGCCTTCACAAGCTGAGGGTGGTACCAGACGAGCCCATGGCTCAACAGTGGCTCTGCCCCCATCAGCCACCTGCCCAGCGCCTCGGTGTCGAGACACTGGAAGCCCCACAGCCACCGCTTTGACGGAAGGCCTGCGCCGCCCTGCATGAGGAAAGGGGGTGCTCCGCCGGTCTCATGAAGTTCCGTCACCGGCCCTTCGCGATCCTGTGTGAGCATGAGTACGTCGGAGACTAGGAATGCCTTCTTCGTGACCTCATCGAAGTCGGCAGGGAGCGCATTCAGCCCTATGTGGAATCTGCCTAGATAGCGCTTTCCCTCTAGGGCAATGACGCCTTGAGCGTGGCTTACGTACTTAATGGCGAATTTTGACGGGTCCTCGCGGCTCTCCGCCGCTAGTTGCTGAAATATATCCCTGTTTTGGTTGGCGACTGCACGGTTTCCTAAAATCACTGGACGGTTCTTACGCCAGGGGAGCCCCATCTGGATAGGATGCCTCAGTCGCATTCGCTCTGTCGAGGCTGCGCCAGCGCTTTGGTGAACTGTCGCAGTGTCCAGTTCGTGATCATGTAACGCCGGGCTGGGCGAGCGGCCGGGGCGTGCCGCGTGCGTGCCTGTCGCGTTCCCGGAATCCCGTCAACCGGACAGATTATCACGAAACGGACGTCAAGCGACTACGCCGAAGTCCTGCCCCCCGCCCCCGTCGACTGTCGATGTCTCACGGCGCGCGCATGACTCCAGGCCACCTTCTCGGCGTTCCCCGGCGGATCGCGGGAACGGCGCCCTCGGCGAGCTTGAGGGCCTGGCGCACAGCGACCAGAACGCCGATCTCGACGCCGTGGTCCCAGTACAGTTCTTCCAGTGCTCGTGCCCCTGCACGGTGGCGGTGGCCTCCCGCAGGTCCTCGAACAGCTTGTCGTGCTTAGCGGCATCCTCGGGCGTCCACCCGGCGTTGTGGCCCGTCCAGAGCGGTCCTCGCCTCGCTCGGTTTCCTCCGGCCATCCTTCGTGCGCACCCGCCCGCGGCGGGGACGTTTGTCGTTTCCGGCTGTTCTGTTATCGCATCGCGGCGTAGTCCTGCGGCGCCTTGCACAGGATCTCGACCATCTGATCTTCATTCAGCTTCCGGAACGCCACCGCGGACGCACTCGCGATCTTCCGGAACAAGGCATCGGCCGGGATCGACGGAACTCCGGCGAAGAGAGGGTGATGGTCTGCGCCTGTGGGTGCCGGAATCTGTGTCACCCTATGCGACCTGCGAGTATTCGTGGATAAGCCCGCCGAGTCGGTCGCGTCGAGCTGCGTGTGCTGCGTCGCTGCATCAGCAAGGATCCCCGACCTCTCGGAGGCATAGGTCGAACGGGCTTCAAGAGCACTTCCCGCTGTGTCATCCCAGATAAGCACACTCCTAAAGGGCGGTTCGGTTGAGGGGCGGCCCAGGAAACTCAAGCTTCGCTGGGAGGCTGTCGGGCTCGAAAAATCATCGCTGTTGATCAGGCGGCGTAGCGGTACTCGTTGATGACGCCAGCGAGGACGCGTGTGCGCGGGAGTCTGCGTGCGTCATGCAGGATGGTGGGCTGTGGTGGGTGTCGGGCGGTAGCTGATTTCGGCTTCGATGAGGGTGCGCATGTTGTCGCGCCGCTGGTCGGCGGCAAGGACATGTTGGACGTGTGCCTCGAAAGTGATCAGGATGTGGTCGAGGGCCTTGCGCCAGCGGCGTCTTCTGCATCTCGTACTGGCTGGTCGCCCAGAACCGGCTGCATCACTTCTACAAGGACCCGGGCGAGGTCTTCCGTGCGCCGTACGCAAGCCGCGTGGAGTCACTCTTCGACGGAAGGCACGATGAGGAGGAGTTGGCCAAGGGCCTCGCCTCGTCGGTGGAGCAGCTGCTCACGCCGGCCTTCTTCGACCGTCTGCGGCACCCGAGCGGCCCTCTGCTGGACGCCCTGCGCTCGGCCGATCACACCCGCGACTGGAAGCCGGACGCCCTGGTGCGGCTGTACGCGGGCGGCCGACACCGACGTGCTCGTGCCGATCGAGAACGCACGCAGTTGTGCGCTCCAGCTTGCCGCTCACCAGGCCTCCGTTCCCGTCGTGAACCAGGGCGAGGTGAACCACTTTGGGGCCTTCGCGTGTCGGCACCGCAGGCGGCGCGCTGGTTCGATGCGCTGGCCGGACACTGATCGCTACGGTGACGGGCAAACATCAGTAGTGTCTCTCCACCGTGTCGGACGGCGATCGACGTGCGGACCGTAGTCGTCGGCCGGCCCAGACGAGTAGTGCCAGTACGCCCAGGAGCAGGGTGGCGTTGACGCTGTACTTCACGGGGTACGACACGGTGCCAAGCGGATCGATGGTGAACGAGAGGGCCGCGTTGACGACCAGCGCCGCTCCGCCGACGGCCAAAATGTGGGGGTGACGCCAGCGAACGCGCTTGGACCAGCGCAGCAGCAGACCACCACCCGCGGCCAGCACCAGCATGTCCAGCGTGACTCCCGGCCACGTCACGGGCATCAGGTGATGGGCGGTCAGGAGCATGGCGGTACCGCAGCCAATCAGCCACACGGGTGGTACCTGGCCGGGTGTGTGCGCCCCTCGTGGCGGTATCGCGAAGGCGGCTAGAGCCAGGGAGAGAGCGAGGGCGGCTGTGGTTGCGAGTTGGGCGGGGCGTGAAGTTTTTGGTCTGGTCATAGTTGGCCAGTGTGGCGGCTGCCAGGTACAGAGCGACCATCGTGATCATGCCGCCCTTTCGCAGCCACGGCCGGTCGGCGAGCTGCGGGGCGCAGGACTCGACGACGGCGATCGGTGCGGCGAAGCTCCAGATCACGTGGCCTATGACGAAGTTCGTCACATAGTGGGCGCTGACGCCGGTACCGGAGATGAGAGTGGGCAGGCGATCCTGGTCCCAGACAGGATCGCCCGTGACGTGCGGATTGAACAGGCTCTGGTCGATCAGTCCGGCCTCGATCAGCCCGAACGCGGCGCTCAGCAGCAGGACAGTCGGCCAGCCGCGCCGGGCCCGAAGGGCCGCCTCTCGGATCAACACGGCCACCGTGCCGTAGAGCGGGGCAAGGACGAGCAGGCCGGCCAGCAGCTGCACTGGCTGGCCGGTGGTCTGGTCGTAGCCGATGAGGTACTCAGCGCTGATCGGCGACAGGAGTAGCAAGGCCATGACCGGAACGAGCCTGCGCCGTGGCGGATGTGTGGTGAGGGTGTCGCTGTCCATGCCGGCCCTTCTCTGAGCGGTCGAAGCTGGGTCCTCTCCAGGAATCATTATAAACCGAGTGCTCGGTCTATGAATGGCCTGAGAAGATGAAGATGATGGGACGGCGTCGGCCGAGGGCGTGGGCAGGAGGCAGCATGGTGAGGAAGCTCGACCCGGCCAAGCACCAGGCACGGCGGCAGCACATCGTGAACGCGGCGGCCAAACTGTTCGCCGTCAAGGGCTTCGACCGGACCACCACGGCCGAGATCTGCAAGGCGGCCGGCATCAGCGCGGGCAACCTGTTTCACTACTTTTCCAACAAGCGAGCGATCTTCTTGGCCGTCCTCGAGGAGGACGAGGAGAGGGCAGAAGGTTTGGCCCGGGCACGTACGAGTGACGATCCGTGGGCAGCCCTTCTGGAGGTTGTGGACCTTCTCGCCGCGCCCGCGGCGGAGCCGTCGACACCGCACCTTGTCATGGAGGCGATGGTCCAGGCGCACCGTGACCCGGAGCTTGGCGCGCGGCTGAGCCGGGACAACGACGAGGAGCACGCTGTGATCGCGGCGCTGATCGCGGAGGCCGCCGCCGACGGCCGGATCGACCCTGGCTTGAAGCCCGACGACACCGCGACATGGGTTCTGGCGCTGATCGCTTCGCTCTACACTGGCGCTGCCACCGACCCATCGTTTGCGCCAGCCGAGCAACTGCCGATTCTCAAGCTGATCCTTCACCGATTCCTGCGCACCGACAGCTCCAGCGCGGGCAACATGCCCTGACTCGGCGTTTGATCGGATCGGATCAGCGACCCGCCAACGCGAAGACGCCCCGGCAGAGCCGATGACGCCCGCCGCACGACCGCAACGCTGATTTCCGGCACCCACAAGGTTGCGCTTGCCGGAAAATATCATCCGCCCTGGTGGGAGGCGGTGTGCGCGGTGTACGGAAGGTCGACCGGCGTAGTCGCCCGAGCGGCGCGACAGGCGTGAGGCGCTGACGCTCCGCGCGATCCTTGACGCGGCACGCGGTCTGTTCGCCGATCGCGGCTACGCCCGTACGCCGATCCGCCTCATCGCCCAAGAGGCCGGCGTCGCGCCGCAGACCATCTACGCCCACTTCGGTTCAAAGGCTGGTGTGCTCACCGGACTCGTCGACCTGCTGGACGACGAAGCCGGCATCCCCGATCTGATGACAGCCTCGGAGGGAATGACGGACCCGGGTGAACTGCTCGGCATGCTTGCCAAGGTCAGCCGTCAAGTCAGGGAACGCTGTGGTGACATCGTCACCATCCTCGGTTCAGGCGCCGCGGTCGACCCTGACATCGCGGCCACGCAGAACGAAGCCGGGCGACGCCACCGGCTTGGCGTCGAAATGATCATCGACCGCATCCGCACGTCGGGCCACGCCATCGACCCGCGTGCCGCCGACATCGCGGTCGCCCTGCTGAGCGCCGGTGTCCATGACAGCCTTGTCGCGGACGCCGACTGGTCCTACGACGACTATGAGGCCTGGCTCAAGCACACCCTCACGACCGCTGTGCTGGGCGAGTAGCCCGGTGCGGTGAACACGGCGGCGAGAAAGTGGCGGATCTCCCGGACGGTCAGCGGGATGGGGGTATTGGCTCGGCCGGGATGAAGCGGTTCGGTGGGCCGGTCCGGGCTGGCGCTGGCGGCGAGAGCGGTCAGGAAGGCCAGGGCGAGCATGGCGAGCGTGATGTGCCGTTGTCATGAGGTCCAGTTCCTGACCTGGAAGTGGTCGAGTCCAACCTGGCGTTTGGCGGCCTGGTCGGGTAGGACCGCCGCATCGCTGCGGCGGTCCCCCTCAGAACCGTGCGGGCGGCCTGGAGGATCGCGGCCGCCGCAACCGAGCTGCCCGGCCCGTGCGCCCGGCTGATCCGGCCGGCGAGCGGATTGACCACCAGGCCCGACAACGCGAACAGGGAGAAGTAGAGCGAGACGCCCGACAGCGGCAGGCGCAGCACTCCCGCAGGTAGGTCACCGTGAGCGGGAGCACCAGCCTGCTGCCGAACGTGGTGGCACCCCAGCCGGTCAGAAAAGCCCGGTAACCGGCCAGTCGTTCCCGGGGCACCGCGTAACTCGTGAAGCCGCCTCCTTGCCCTGCGGATCGCCCGCCAGCGCAAGCGCACCGGCCGAGGCCGGTGCCACCATGTCGAGCGCCTGCTCCGGTGTCCGGGCCACGCGCAGGATGCCGGCGTCGTGCACGAAACCCCGCCTCTCCAGCCGCTCGACGTAGTTGAGCAAGGGCAGCCAGTCGTCGTCCACGTCCAAGAGCACGAGGGGACCGACGTCCTGCCCGAGTGCGGCCATGGACACCACTTCGAGTACTTCGTCGAGCGTGCCGTAGCCGCCCGGAAGCGCGACGAAGGCGTCCGCGCGGTCGATCATGACGCGCTTGCGTTCCAGGAGATCCTCCGTGAGTACTATCTGCTGTGGCGGCAGGTGGTCGTTCATCTCCTTGGCGCGCAAGAACTCTGGGATGACCCCGAGGATCGGCGCACCGCCCTCGGCGGCACCGCGCGCCACCGCGCCCATCAGGCCGGCCCCGCCCGCCCCGTAGACCAGCCGGTGGCCGCGGGCGGCCAAGCCGGCGCCGAGCACGGTGGCGGCCTGGACGTACCGGTCCGACGGTCCCGTGGAGAAGCCACAGAAGACTCCGAGCGCCAGGGAGCTTTCAGAGGTATCCATAACTGAGCCAGCCTCCATCGACGACCACGGTCTGGCCGTTTATGTAGTCGGCCGCAGGGGAGGCCAGGAACAGGACGGGGCCGACGATGTCGGCCGGCCGGCCGCGCCGCCCGGAGGGGATGCGCCCGACGATGGCGTCCTCGTCGAGCGCGGCCGGATGCGGGGTCTCGATGCGGATCATGCCGGGGGCGACGGCGTTGACGTTGACGTTGCGCGCCGCCCACTCCACCCCCAGGCTGCGGGTCAGCTGGAGTACGCCGCCCTTGCTCGCGGCGTACAGCGCCCGTTCCGGGAAAGCGGTGTAGGACAACAGCGAGCAGAAGTTGACGACCTTGCCGTGGCCTTGCTCGAGCAGGTGCCTGCCGAAGATCTTGCAGGCCAGGAACGTGCCCATGACGTTGGTTTCCAGCAGGGTCCGCGCGGATTCTGCTGGAAACCCGGCAGTGGGCCCGAGATTGAAGACGCCTGCGGCGTTGACGAGGACGTCCACGCCGCCGAACCTCTGGACCACCCGCTCGGCCGCCTCGCCCAGCGCCGCCTCGTCCGCGACATCCACGGCCACGGCCACGCTCTCGGCGCCGAGTTCCTCGATCTCGCCTGCTACCGACTCCACCTGGGACCCGGTGCGGGCCAGCACCGCGACCCGGGCACCGCGGGCCGCGAAGCCGAGGGCGACGGCACGCCCGATGCCCCGGCCGCCGCCGGTGACCACGACCCGCATCAGCGCGCCTGGAACTCGCCGAACCAGTGCAGCTGGTCCGGCTTGGTGCGGGTGGGCACGTTGCGGTACACGTACAGCGCCACGCACGCGAACCGGTCGGCGGTGAACGTGGTGAGGATGTCCTCGCTGGTGATCCGGCGCGGACCGGTACCGGCCACCATCTTGTCGGAGAAGGAGTTCAGCAGGAACAGGCCGCCGGGTTTGAGCAGGCGGTGTACCTCGTCGGCGTAGCGCGACCTGGCGTCGTCACGCATGTTGTGGAACACGAAGGAGTCGGTGACGACGTCGGCCGAGGAGTCCGGCAGCGGGACGTCGAGCACGTCGCCCTGGATGAACTCGGCGTCGGCGCCAGCCAGTTCGGCCCAGCGGGTGGCCCGCGCGACGGCGTCCGGGGACAGGTCGACGCCGGTGACGTCCAGGCCCTGCACGGACAGAAAGACGGCGTCGACGCCGGGGCCGCTGCCCAGATCGATCAGGCGCTGACCCGGCTTGAGCGTGCCGTCGATCACCCGCTTGATCAGCTCCAGACCGGGGGAGGCGTTGAACCAGGAGAGCTTGGCCAGCGACTCGTTGGCGTAGACGGAGGAAAACGTGTCGGTCCAGCTCTGTGTGAAGGCAGTCATCGGGTGGCCTCCTGGGTCGGGCCGCTGAGCACAGCGGTGGTGTCCTCGGTGACGAGGCGGACGTAACCGGGTACGACCGGGATCCGGTCGTCCGGCATGGTGAGGACGACGCGGTCCTCGGAACGGGACACGACAGCGAATCCCGCGAATCGGTAGGTGACGAGCATCTGCCGGTTCCGGTCAGTGGGCCGGAAGTGGGCGACGGTGCGGGCGCCGTGCGCGGCGGCGGTGCGGGCCAGCGCCGCGATGAGCGCGGTGCCGACGTTGCGGCCCATGACCCGGCAGGACATCAGCAGCAGCCGGATCGTCCACTCGGGACCGGTGGACAGCACGGCCAGCCCGATGGTGCCGTAGGTGCCGAAGCGGTCGTCGAGTTCGGCGACGATCACCCGGTGGCCGGGGTCCCGCACCAGCTCGGCCAGCTCGTCCCGGTCGAAGGTGATGCCGGTGGTGTTGAGCTGGTGGGTGCGCCGGGTCAGCTCCGCCGCGCGGTCCAGGTCGCCCTCGGCCGCGTTGCGCACCCGCAGCGTCATGCCCAGCGAGGACAGGAACTCCTCGGCCGGGCCCTGGAACGTCTCCTCGTGCCCGCGGCGGCGGTCCTCGGCCTGGTACATCTCCCGGCGGCGGGCGGCTTCGGCGGTCACCTGCCGCGGCAGGACCCGGCCGCCGGCGACCAGTTCGTGCAGCTTCTCCCGCGTCACGCAGCGGACTTCGGGCAGTTCCCTGGCCACCTCGGCACGTTCGAACTCCGAGTCGTCGACGAACAGCACGCTGTCGGCACTGATGTTGAGCACTTCCAGCAGCGTGCGCAGCGAAGCGGACTTGGCCGACCAGCCGAGCTGCGGGTGCAGGAAGTACTTGTCGAGCCCGAAGCCGCGGAGCTGGTCCTCGGCGGGGCCGGGCTCGTTGCGGCTGGCGACGGACTGGAGGATGCCGTGCTCGTCCAGGACGCGCACGAGGGTGCGGTTGGCGTCGGGAACGTGGGGTTCGTCGCCCTCCAGGAGCGTGCCGTCCCAGAGGGTGTCGTCCAGGTCCCAGACCACGCACTTGACGGTGTTCTCGGCCGTGGCCGGGGTCATCGCCGCCTTCCTTTCCCCGTGGCGCCCGGGTCGCGCAGCAGCGCGGTGGCCACGACGTCCTGGAGCACCTCGGTGGGTCCCTCAATCACCTCGTACACCCGGGCCGCGGCGGCCAGCCGGGCCAGCGGATGGTTCTCGGTCTGGCCCTCGGCACCCAGCAGGCGCGAGGCAGTGGCGGTCACGCCGCTGGCCGCCCGGGAGGCCAGCAGCTTTGCGCGGGCGGCGGTCACCGCCGCTGTCGGCGTGCGGTCCTCGACCTCCTGCGCCGCCGACCGCACGTAGTGGGTCGCGGACTCGGCGGCGAGGGCGGCGTCGGCGAGCAGCCCGCGCACCAGCTGGTGGTCCCCGAGCACGCGGTCCCCCGTGGAGCGGGTGGCCGCGTGGCCGACGGCCAGGTCGAGCGCGGCCTGTGCGATGCCCGCCGCCCCCGCCGCGACACAGAGCCGGCCCAGGGTCAGGCACGACGTCGCGACGAAGGGGATGCCAGTGCCCGGTCGCCCCACCATACGGGCGGCGGGGGCGGTCGCCCCGTCGAAGGTGACGCGGGCCAGCCGCGCGGCCCGCAGGCCCGCGGTGCGGGGTTCGGGCTCGACCCGCACCGCACTGCCCGCGTCCATCAGCGCGCAACTGTCCAGGCCCTCGGTGAGGCCGAAGACGAGGTAGGCGTCGGCGATCTGGCCGAAGGACAGCCAGCGCTTCACCCCGGTGACGCGCAGGGTGTCGCCATCCTGGTCGATCCTGGTGGTCAGTGCCCCGGCGTCGGCTCCGCCGCCGGTCTCGGTGAGGGCGAAGGCGGCGAGCCCCCGGCCGGTGGCCAGCTCGGGCAGGAACGCGTCGCGGGTCTCCCGCACCGCCCAGCGGCGCAGGGCGTGACAGACCATGGCGTGGACCACCAGCAGGCTGTGCAGGCTGGGCGAGGCGGCGGCCACCAGCCGGTGCACCTCGGTCACGTCCACCAGCGGGAGATCGCTGCCGTGGTGCGCGGTGCCGACGGTCATGCCGAGCAGTCCGTGCCCGGCCAGGCGCTCGACGTCCTCGCGCGGGACGGTGCCCGCCCGTTCCCAGGCCGTGGCCCGGTCGGCGAACTGCTCGCCCCGCAGCACGTCGAGGACCGCTTCCGGCACAGTGGTGCTCACGCCGCCACCCGGCGGGTGACCAGGGCGGCCAGTCCCCGCACGGAGTCGAAGTTGAGCAGTTCCAGGTCCTCGTCGGTCACCTCGATGTGGAAAGTGCGCTCGACGAAGTCGACCATCTGGACCGCGGCGATCGAGTCCAGGATGCCCCCGGAGATCAGCGGCCAGTCGTCCTCGATGTCCGGGTGGCCGCTGAGCCGGGTGATGAATTCCCGCACCACGGCCGCGATTTCCTCGTTCATGGGCGCATTCTGAGCAGTCATCGTGTCAGTTCCCGTCGTAGGAATAGAAACCGCGGCCGCTCTTGGCACCGGTCCGGCCCTCGTCGACCATCCGGCGCAGGTGCGGGTGGGTGGCGAACTCAGCGGTCCCGTAGTGCTCGTGCAGGACCTCGAGCGTGTGCACGACCGTGTCGAGGCCGATCAGGTCGGCGGTGCGCAGCGGCCCGGAGGTGTGGCCGAGGCAGCCCTTGAACAGCTCGTCGACCTGGTTCGGGGTGGCGACACCGTCCGCGACGACGGCGGCCGCGAGGTTGACCACCGGCATCAGCACGCGGTTGATGACGAAGCCGGGGGCGTCGTTGACCACGACGGAGCGCTTGCCCATGCGGCCCAGCAGGTCCTCGACCGCGGCCAGCGCGGTGTCCGAAGTGGACGGGGCGCGGACGACCTCGACCATGTCGATGCGGTCGACCGGGTTCATGAAGTGCACGCCGACCACGCGGCCGGGGTCGGCAAGGCACTCCGCCAGCCGGGCGATGGGGATGGCGGAGGTGTTGGCGGCGATGGTCACGCCGGGCGCCAGCGCTTTGTCCAGCAACGGGTACAGCTCGCGCTTGCCCGGTTCCGATTCGGTGGTGTTCTCCACCACGAACCCGGCGCCGGCCACGTCGGCCAGGTCGGTGCTGGAGCGGATGTCCAGCGGCCGCGGTCCCCGGCCGCCCAGCAGCGCGGCCAGCCGCTCGTGCCGCCGGACGGCCACGCGGGCCGCGTCCAGTGCGGCGGTATCGGTGTCGACGAGGGTGACGGCGTAGCCTGCCGCCGCGGCGGCGTGGGCGACGCTGGAGCCGATGACACCGGCTCCGATCACTCCGAGCGTGGGTGTGCTCATGACACTGAGCTCCCGTGGTCGAGGGGTTCTGGTTCGTGCTCGGTGGTGGCGAGCCAGTCCTGGACCTCGCGCGTCATGCCGCCGAGGGTCGCGGAGGCGAAGACGACGGAGGAGGGCACGGCCCGTCCGGTGAGTTCCTTGAGGCCCGCGATCAGGTGCACGCCCATCAGGGAGTCGCCACCGAGGTGGAAGAAGTGGTCGTCGGGGTGTACTTGGCGCAGTCCGAGCAGAACCCGGAAGCGGTGGGCCAGGAACTGCCCGACGGTGGATCCGGGTGCCTCCTCCGGCGGCGCCGGCGCGGGGGTCTCGGGTACCGGCTCGGCCTGCCGCGCCGTGCCAGGCGTCGGCCAGGGACCGGCAGGCGGCTCGGTGTCGGGCAGGTACCGGCGGCGCAGCAGGGCGCGCGGGGGCAGGCCGACCCGGCGCGCCGGGCCACGGCGCAGGCGTGGCCAGTCGGCCTCGACCCCGTGGGCCCACAGTTCTCCCAGTGCCTCCAGCAGGATCTGCCGGTCGCCGGCGTTCTCGTAGGACTGCCGTACGGTGCGCACGCACACGGCGTCCGGGTCGGCCTGGGTGATCCAGGGACGGGCGGTGCCCGGTCCCACCTCGACCAGGACCCGGTGCCGGGACAGGACCAGCCCGGCCGCCGTGCGGAACCGCACCCGGCTGACCATGTGGTCACGCCAGTAGCCGGGTTCGGGTACCTCCCCGTCCAGCCACGCGCCGAGCACGCTCGAAGCGATGGGGATGCGGGCCGGCGCCAGGTCCACGTGGCGCAGATCCTCGCCGAGCAGGGCGGCGGCGTCCGCCAGCTGCGGTGTGTGGAAGGGATGCGTGGCGTCCACGGGCAACGTGGTGAACCCCGCGGCACGCAGCCGGCCGGCCAGCGTCGACACGGCTTCCGGTCGGCCGGAGAACACGCAGTGGCCCGGCCCGTTCTCGGCCGCGATCCAGGTGTCCTCCACGGCGTAGCGCTCCACCTCCTCCGCGGCGGCGAGCACGCTGAGCATGGCGCCCGGCCCGGCGGTCTCGACCAGGTCGGCCCGCCGGGCGACGGCGGCCATCGCGTCCTCCGGCCCGACGACCCCGGCCAGCACGGCCGCCACCCACTCTCCCAGGCTGTGGCCCAGCAGCGCGGCCGGGCGGATCCCGAGGTCCATGAGCGTGCGGGCCATGGCGTGTTCCATGCAGAACAGCGACAGGTGCACCTCACGCAGTTCCCGGGGCGCGGGCGCCGAGCCGCCGCGCCGCAGCAGGGCGCGCAGGTCCACGCGGTCGCCCTGGCGGTCCGGCCGGGTCGGCTCGGTGGCGAACGACCGGCCCACGGCACCGTCGGTCAGCGTGTCCGCCACGGCCACGACGGCCTGGAGGTGGCGGGCGAACAGCGGGTCCGTGCGGGCCAGTTCGGCGCCCATGCCCGGGTAGTGACTGCCGATGCCCGGCAGCACGAACACGACCTCGGGGGCGTCGGCTGTGGCGTGGCCGCGCTGGATTCTCAGCCGGTCGCTGCCGAACGCCCCGGCCACCTCGTCCGGGGAGCGCACCACGGCGTAGGCACGATGCGGATAGCGGTGGCGTGCGGTCTGGGTCGTCCATGCCGCGTCAGCGATCCGCGAAGGGTTCTCGTCCAAGTGGTCGCGCAGAGCGGCCAGGTCGACGTCCAGGGCGTCCGGGTGGTGGCTGGACAGCAGCAGCAACTCGGGATCCCGCGAAGACGGCGTCACCGGTGCGGCGGGCGCTTCCTCCAGAACCACGTGGCAGTTCGTGCCGCCCAGGCCGAAGGCGCTCACCCCGGCCCGCCGGGGCCGGCCGGGCACCGCGGGCCAGTCCAGGGCCTCGCCCAGCGGCCGCAGCGGGCCGGACCGGGCGGCCAGGTCGGCGGGCAGCCGCTCGAAGTGCGGGGTGGCGGCGAGACGCCGGTGGCGCAGCGAGAGCACCGCCTTGGCGAAGCCGGCCAGGCCCGCCGCTTCCCGCAGATGCCCGAGACCGCCCTTGACCGCCCCGACGTGGACCGGGTGGCCGGCCTCGGCGAACACCTCGGCCAGCGCCGACCACTCGGTGGAGTCCCCGATCCGGGTTCCGCTGCCGTGCGCCTCCACGTAGTCGATGTCCCCGGGCCCGAGCCCGGCCACGTCCAGTGCGGCCCGGATCACCTCGGTCTGGGCGGCGGCGTCGACCCCGGCGAAACCCGACTTGCCGGAGCCGTCGTTGTTCATGGCACTGCCCCGCACCACGGCCCAGATCTCGTCGTCGTCGCGCACCGCGTCGGCCAGCCGCTTGAAGACGACGGCGCCGACGCCGTCGCCGGGGACGGACCCGCCCGCCGCCGCGTCGAAGGGGCGGCACACCCCGTCCGGGGAGCCGATGCCGCCGAGCGGGGCGTCGTAGCCGCCGGGAGCGGGGACGCGGACCGAGGCCACGGCGGCCACGGCCAGGTCGCTGCCGTGGCCGAGCAGGTCCTGCACGGCCAGGTGGACGGCGGTCAGCGCGGTGGAGCAGGCCGACTGCACGGTGACGGCGGCGCCCTGGAGGCCGAGCCGGTAGGCGACCCGGGTGGCGGCGTAGTCGCCGCGGTTGGTCACCTCCAGGGACTGCGCGTCGACGCCGGGGCGGCCGGCCAGCGCACTGCCGACCCACCGCTCGTAGTCGCTGTGGCCGACCCCGGCGTAGACGCTGACCGCCATCGTCCCGGCCCGGTCGACGTTGGCCGTGGTCAGCGCCTCGTCGACGGCCTCCAGCAGCAGCCGCTGCTGCGGATCGGTCAGCAGCGCCTCGGACGAGGCGATCCCGAAGCGGTCGCGGTCGAAGTGACCGGGACCCGGCACCGATCCGTAGGCAGGCACGAACGTGGCAGCCGTGGCGGCCTCCCGCCGGGTGATGCTGTCTTCGCCGGCTTCGAGGATGGACCAGTACCGCGCCACGCTGTCACAGCCGGGCAGCCGCACGGACAGGCCGACGACCGCGACGGCGTCCTCGTGGTCGAGCGCGTTCACCTCGAATCACCTCCTTCGACGTGGGTGGCGGTCCGCTAGCGGACGCGCCGGCGGCGGTCGGACGGCCGCCGGGCGGGTGGGCGAGCGGGATCCTCGGTGTCCAGCAGGCGGGCGCAGCCACGCGGGGTGCCGGCGGCGAACACCTCGGCCAGCGCGAACTGCCTGCCCGCCGCGGTCTCCAGCGCGCCGCGCAGCAGCATCAGGCGCAGCGAGTCGCCGCCGAGGGCGAAGAAGTCGTCGTCGAGGCCGACCTCGTCCAGCCCCAGGACGCGGGCCACGAGCTCGGCGGCCCTGCGCTGCCCGGGAGTGGCCGGTTCGGCGTAGGGCACAGCGAGTTCCGGACGGCCACGGGGCACGACCCGCAGTGCCTTGCGGTCGACTTTGCCGCTGCCCAGCAGGGGCAGGGCGGGCACCGAAGCCAGCCGCGCCGGCACCATGAAGTCCGGCAACCGCCCGGCCAGGTACTCACGCAGCCGCTGGACAGGGATCTCCTCACCCGCGGGCACGACATAGGCGACCAGGGCGGCCCCCTGGTCGGGATCCGGCGCGCCGACGACGACCGCGTTGGCCACGCCCGGGTGCCCCCGCAGCACGGTCTCGACCTCCGCCGGCTCCACCCGCTGCCCGCGCACCTTGACCTGGTCGTCGGCCCGGCCCAGGTACTCCAGCTCGCCGCCGGGCAGGTACCGGGCCAGGTCCCCGGTCCGGAACACGACCGGCGGGCGACCGGGATCGTGTCGGTTGGGCAGGAACCGCTCGGCGGTCAGGTCGGGCCGCCCGAGGTAGCCGTCGGACAGCCCGGGGCCGCCGGTATGGATCTCGCCGGGGATGCCGGGCGGCACCAGCCGGCCCGCTGAGTCGCACAGGTACACGCGCATGTCGAGTGGGACGCCGACGTTGGTGCCGGGGCCGCCGGTCCCGGGTGTGGCCGGGGCCGCGGTGCGGTGGCAGACGTAGTCGGCCTCGCTGAGGGTGTAGGTGTTGTGCACCTCGAAGCCCAACGAGCGCAGTTCGCCCTCCAGGTCCTGGCTCAGCGCCTCGCCCCCGACGAACACGTGCCGCAACGCGGGCGCCGTGCGGAACGCGGGCTGGGTCAGCAGGAGCCGCAGCATGGACGGCACGAAGCTGACGGTGGTGATGGCCTCGTCGTGGATGAGCCGGGCGAGGTAGCGGTCGTCCCGGTCGCGGCCGGGCTCGGCCAGCACCGCGGTGCCACCGCCGGCCAGCGGCCGGACGAACTCCCGGAAACTGATGGGCGACTTGAGCAAGTGCCGGTCCGCCGGGCCGGGGCCGTAGAGGTCCTGTTCAAGCCGGATGCGGGAGGTGTGCATCCGGTGCGGGCGCACCACGGCCTTGGGGGTGCCGCTGCTGCCCGAGGTGAAGAGGACGTAGGCCGTGGTGTCGGGCTGTGCGGTGTCCGGCGGCGGACCGGACGGCTGGTCGAGGGCGAGCAATGCCTCGACCTTCCGGGCCTGCCCGCCGACGGCGGTGTGGCCACTGGCGGTGGTGAGCACGGCCACCGGGTCGGTGAGGCCGAGGATGTCCGCGGCCCGCGGTGCGGGCAGTGCCGGGTCGAGGTAGACGAACGCGCCGCCCGCCTTCCAGATGCCCAGGATGGCGGTGAACAGGTCGAGGTCCCGCTCACCGGTCAGCACCACGAGGTCGCCGGGTGCCTTGAGGTACGGGAGCAGGGCGTGCGCGAACCGGTCGGAGGCCGCGTCCAGCCGACCGTAGGTCAGTTCGGTGTCGCCGTACCGCAGGGCGACGGCATCCGGCGTGCGGGCGCTCTGCTCGCGGAAGAGGTGGTGCAAGGTGACGTCGGCGTGCGGGGTGTGCGGGGCGTTCCAGGTTTCCAGCAGGAGCGTGCGCTCCACCGGCAGCAGCAGCTCGACGTCGCCGGCGGCCCGGTCCGGGTGCTCGGCGACCTCGTGGGCGAGCAGCGCCAGGTGTTCCGCGACCCGATCCGCACTGCCGTCGTCGAATACGGCGGCGTCGTGCGCCAGGTCCAGTACGTCACCGTCGACGGAAAGCGTCCAGACGGGCCGGCGGAGCACGGCCGGTGGCACCTCGGCGGGGGCCGAGAGCACGGCCGCGTACAGCTCGCCCTCGGCAGGCGGCGCGGCGGGCCGCGGCCGGATGGCGTAGGCGAGTTCGCCCAGCGGGGTGGTCTCCTGGTCCGCGTCGCTGTCGTGGCACACGACGGTGTGGCCGTCGTCGGCGACTCCGACGACATCCCAGCCGGCGCCGTAGCGGTGCAGCAGCAGGCGGCTCAGGGCGGCCAGCCGGACCACCCCGCCGGGCCCCTGCAGCAGAGCTGCCGCCGGGGTGCTCAACCGTGCCGTGGCGTGCCGGGGCCGCGGCTCGCCGTGATCGGGAATGCGCTGCGGGAGAGTGATCATCACCGATCCCCGCCCGTCACGGTCGCCAGGCCGGCCCGGCGGCGCAGCACGGAGCGGGCCGCCGCCATGCCGGTCGCGGCGCCGTAGGTGATGCCGATGATCTTCGAGGAGCTGTCGCCGACGAAGTACAGCCCGGGGATGGAGGACTCCAGGTCGTCGGAGAGCTCGAGGTCGGGGAAGATCCGCTCGATAACGGGGGCGGCGACGGTGGCCGTGCCGGGCACGAGTCCCGGGTGCAGGGCGTTGAGCCGCTCGACCATGGCCAGCACGTCGCGGACCAGCGACGGGGGCAGGCACTCGCGCAGGTCGCCGTGGTGGTAGTTGATCAGGCTGGTGGTCAGCGGCCCCTCCGGGACAGGGCGCTCCGCCATCTCGTCCACAGTGGACACGACCGGAAGACCTCGGCCGTAGACCGCGACCCTGGCCGCGAACGCGGCGGCGTGCTCGGTGCCGTCGGTCCCCTCCGGCAGGTCGACGGTGGTGAGAACACCCAGGTTGGACTTGCTGGTGGGCTGGTTGAGGCAGTGCTGCCCGTCCAGGGCGACGGCGTCCAGGAAGCCGTACTGCATGACCCGGCCGCCCCCGCAGACGCAGAACGTCCGCACGGAGTGGCCCTCCTCGTTGAGGAAGGACAGCTTCGGGTTGTGGCAGCCGTCCAGCAGACGGTCGAGGTCCTCCCGCCGCGTCTCCAGGCGCACGCCGAGATCGACGCGGCGGCTGGGCCGGTGGCGCACGCCGATCCGGCCGATGAGCTCGCGCACCCACGGCAGGCCGAGCTTGCCCACGCCCACCACGACGTCATCGGCGTGGAACACGGCCGGCCCGCCAGGAGTGGCCGCGCGCACCTCGAACCCGCCGCCGTCCAGCGGCTCGATGTCCTCGGCGCGGTGGTGCAGCAGCACGCGGCCGCCGTTCTCCTCCAGTTCGTCCTTGAGACGGGCGATGACGACCAGGGAGTCGTCCACGGTGACGCTCTGCGAGAAGGCGGTGTCGACGTGCTGGAACATCGCACCGAAGGAGTCGTCTTGTTCGGCGTGGACGGGCTCGGCGGGCGGCAAGCCCAGTTCGTAGAAGATGCGGTACGCCTCGGAGATCAGCTCCTGGGCGCGGTCGAACGAACCGAGGGCGCGCTCCAGCCCGCTGTAGGAGCGGACCGTGCCGTCCGGCGCCGACTCGATCTTGGAGCGGGTGAGCGAGGAGATGTAGCCGAGGCTGGTGTCGAAGTGGAAGGCGGCGCCGCCCAGCCCCGTCAGGCAGGTGCAGCGGGGGCACTGCAGGCGGAACTTCTCGGCGTCCCGCACGGACCGCCCGTCCATGCGGGCCACCAGGCGGGAGCACAGGCTCTCCCGCATGTCGCCGCCGGCCTCCAGCAGGGCGACCCGGCGGCCGGCCCGCACCAGGGTCAGGGCCGCGAACAGTCCGGCGGGGCCGCCACCGATGACCACGGCGTCCGTAGGGACCGGCGGGGCGTTGGTGTCAGACATGGTTGCTCCCGTTGACCGTTGGGCGCCGTTCGAGGTAGCGCTCGAGGAAGGGGCGGTAGAAGAGCCGGCTGGTGTCGCGGCCTTCGGCCTCGATGCGCTCGATCAGCCACTGGCAGGTGAACGGCAGCAGGTCGAGCACGCGGCCGGGCCGCTGACCGGTGTGGGCGCCGTAGTGGTCGAGACCGCGGGCCAGGACGGAGCCGAACCAGTGCTCGCGGTCGAAGACCTGGTCGTAGAGCCAGTCGAAGCCGCGCTCCTGGTAGTCGGGGAAGACCGCGAGCGCCGTCGTGATGAGCAGGTTGACGACGTCCATGGCGGCGATGCCGGTGGCGCGGTAGTCCTCGAAGTCCAGCACCCTGGCGGTGCCGTCACGCGGGTCGCGGCGGACGTTCCACGGGCCGAGGTCGCCGTGGGTCGGTGCCAGCAGTGCCGTGCGCAGCGCCTCGTCGGCGTGCCGAACGCCGAACTCCGGCGTGCGGACGTAGTGGGCGGCCGTCTCCAGCGCGAGCTCGGGCGTGCTGGAGACCGCGGGACCCGACCGGTGCAGTTCGACGACGCGGTCCACTGCCGGGCGCAGCACCTGCCACAGGCCGTCAGGGGTGTCCACGCCCGTGACGGCGGTGGGCAGGTCGACGCCGGGCAGGTAGCTCATGGTGAACCCGCCCCCCAGCGTGTCGAGCGGAGCCGGACAGCCCAGGGGCGACGGAGGCCGGAAGGAGCGCAGGACCTCGAGCTCGCCGGCGAGCTTCGGGTCGCTGTGCGACAGCGGGATCTTGGCCACCGCCACGGCCTCGCCGTCGATGTCGAGACGGACGAACGTCCGACGGCGGACCTTGCGGGCGCCGGCAGGCGTCCAGGTGCTGGTGTTCACGCGCTCCGGCGACACTTCGCCCTGCCCGGTGCGTTCCCGGTGGGCGGCCAGCATGAGTCGGGTGATCTCGTCGGTGTCGACGGTGCGCTCCGCGAGGCCGGCGGCGGTCACGGCGTCCTCCCGGCGGGAGTGAGGCGGTCACTGAGGTGGGCCAGCAGGTCGGCCAGGGCGGGGCCGCCGAGAAGCCCGCCGAGCTCGTCGACGGCGGCGTCGCGTTCCTGGTTCGTCAGCTGCCGGTAGTCGGCCAGCCGCTTGTTCAGGTAGTCGGCGAAGGAGCGGTACTCGGCCTCGTCCGAGAGGAGTTCGCGGGTGAGCCGGTCCAGCGCCCGCGTGCCCTCCAGGTCGTCCTCCGGTACCTCGAACCGGGTGCCGAGGTCGATGAGGCTGGCCGCGTTGTCACCGATCGCGGTACCACGCAGGGCCCGCAGGTTGGTGACGTGCCCGTAGTGCTGTTCGGGCAGCAGCAGCGGGAGCTTGCGCAGAATGACCGCCTCGTGCAAGGAGGTGAGGCTGGGCGGCACCGCGTACAACGGGGCGTGGGCCAGGTGCCGCAGGAAGTCCTTGTGCGGCAACATGGTGTACTCGATCTCGACGCCTCCGTGGGTCTCGGTCACCGATTCGCGGAACGCACCACCGCACACCAGGACGCGGCGCAGCTCGGGCTGCGCCGCGGCGAGTTCGGCGACCCACCGGCGCAGCAGGTCGAGATAGGCGTTGTGGGACTCGTAGTCCAGGAAGAAGTTCTGGAAGCCACCCAAGTTGATCAGCAGGTCGGGAATGCGGTCCGGTGCGGGAGCGGACAACGCGGCCTCCAGCGCGCCTCGGTCCACGATGGGGCCGCACAGCTGGATGTGGCTCGCGCCCGCCCTGGTCAGGGAGTCGATGCGCGCCGCGACGCCGGGGAAGTTCTGCGCGTACGACCGGGTGGCCAGCAGGTGGGCCAGCAGGATGCGCTCGTGCGGCGTCAGCGTGTCGAAGACGAACCGCGCGGTCTCGTCGTCGGACCAGCGCACGAGCGACGCGCGGGCGGCCAGTTCCTCCATGCTGCGCTCGGTGAGCCAGAAGCTCAGCAGGCTGTCGAAGAACAGCGTCGGCACGTCGGCGCGCACCGCCCAGAACACGAGTTCCGCGTCCATCACGCTGACCACGAAGTCGGCCTCGGCCAGGCCGGCCGCGACGTCCTCGTACCGCTGGGTTTCGCCCTCGGTGATGTTGGTGAAGCGGTGCATGTGGCGCCGCGCGAAGTCCAGCGCGACGTCGCGACCCGTGAAGTCGATCGTGGCGCCCTCGAACAGCGGCGATATGGCGGTCAGTTTGGAGATGGGTCCGAAGCCGCAGGCCTGGGCGCTGGAGAAGATCCTCATCGTCACGCTTCCCTCGTCTTCCGGTTGCGGTAGCTCAGTACGGCGGACCGGATGCTCTGGCCGTCGACGCCGTAGAAACGGAGAAGGTCCTGGTGGGCCGCGACCGGCGGGTACCGGTGGTCGGTGTGCAGGCTGATCACCGCTGGACCTCGGCGGCCGAGTGCCTCCGCGGTGGACGGACCGAGACCGCCGGGCGCCAGGGATTCCGCCGCGGTCACGACGAGCGGCCGGCGGCCGGCGAGCTCTCGGATCGCGGTGGCGGGAAAGGGGCGCAGGGTGGTCACTGAGGCGACGGCCGCCGCCACCCCGTCCGCGGCCAGTCCGTCCGCGGCGTCGAGCGCCTCGGCCACGCATCGCCCGGTTGCCAGGACCAGGAGGTCGTCGCCGTCCCGCAGCAGCCGGGGTCCGCGGGGATCACCTTCGGAAGCCGCGGCCGGCAGCACGGGATCAGGACGCGCGGAGAGCCGCACGTAGGCCGGTCCCGAGGTGTCGGCCAGCAGTGTTCGCACCACAGAGACGGCGTCGGCGGCATCGGCCGGGCAGGACACCCTCATGCCGGGCATGGCCGACATCAGGGTGATGTCGTCCGTGGCGTGGTGGGTGGGGCCGAGCGGGCCATAGCCGAGGCCGCCGCCCACGCCGAGCAGCACGACCGGCAGGCCGGGCACACACACGTCCAGCCGGATCTGTTCATACGCCCGGCGGACCAGGAACGGCGCCATGGCGGCGGCCACCGGACGCAGGCCGGCGCGGGCCAGCCCCGCGGCGACGCCGACCAGGTTGGCCTCGGCGATGCCCGCGTCCACATAGCGACGCGGATCCCGCTCGAGGACCTGGTCGAACAAGGCCCGTCCGTCCGCACCCAGGGCGATCAGGCTGGGGTCGGCGTCCACGGCGGCGGCCAGCACCGGGGCGAGCGCGGCTCGCATGCTCTGCGGCGCGACGGATGTGTGGTGCGGCGGGATGGATGTGGCGGTCAAGGTGCTCTCCTCACGCCGTCGCGGTCAGCGCCGCCACGGCGATCCGGTGTTGGGCGGCGTCCAGCTCTCCCATGTGCCAGGCGGGATCACCCTCGGCGAAGGGAACTCCCCTGCCCTTGGTGGTGCGGGCGATCAGCACCGCCGGGCCGTCACCGGCTTCCAGCGCGGTGACGGCGTCGGCGATGGCCGTGATGTCGTGGCCGTCGCTCTCGCCGACCCGCCAGCCGAAGGCACGCCACTTGTCCGCCAGGGGTTCCAGCGCGCAGACCTCTTCCGTGTCACCCTCCTGCTGAAGGCGGTTGCGGTCGACGACGGCCACGAGGTTGCCGAGCCGGTGGTGGGCGGCGAACTGCGCCGCCTCCCAGTTGCTGCCCTCGTCGAGCTCGCCGTCGCCCGTGATCACGTAGACCCGGCGGTCCTTGCCTGCGAGCCGTGCGCCCAGCGCCAGGCCGCTTGCGAGGGACAGGCCGTGGCCCAGCGCCCCGGTGGCCGCCTCGATCCCGGGAATACCGTCCGACGGGTGCCCTGGAAGCTCGTTCAGGTCCGTGGTCAGCACGCCCAGTTCGGCGAGCACGGCGTACAGGCCGTAGACGCCGTGTCCTTTGCTGAGGACGAGCAGATCGCGGTCCGGCCAGTCGGGGCGGGCCGGGTCGCGACGCAGGATCCTGGTGTAGACCGCGACCAGCACGTCGATCAGCGAAAGCGCGGGGCCCAAGTGGATGGCCTTGCGCGCCGCTAGTTCGACGACGCGGAGTCGGGCCCGCCTGGCCAGTTCGTCCACGTTCGACATAAGGAACACTCCTCGCGAGAACGGGGTTGGAATGAGCCGGATAAGCGCAGGGTAAAGCCGTCTGGCTTTTAGGCGCGGAAAGGTATTCCTTGGTTTCGTGCGAAACTTCCTCGCTCAGATCCCGTTCGGCCGCGTAAGTCATGGTGATGATCGCGCGCGTGGCGCCTTCCTCAATGGGGTGTTACGCGGTGCAACGTGGTGTTGATACGCAGCAGGTAGATGTCACCGGGCTGCAGCTCGTACGACACCTGATGGACGAATCCAGTGAAGTTACAATGGACAATTCCGTCTCCCTAGTCGGTCTTCTCGGACATCTCTCCACCTCCTGATCGAGACGGGGCAGATGCCCACCTGTGGTCGAGAACGGCCGTCTCTGCCGCGCCCGGTGGACCCGAAAGACACGTGCCGTATTTTTGTATCAGCCTGGATCGCCCGGTTGCCAGTAATCTAAATGCCACCTAAACGCGCGTCCGTACCTCGTCTAAATGAAGTATTGTCGACGCCTTAAAAACTTGGACAGCTGCTGGTTGCCGTGTTGTGATTGGAGCCACGGCGTCCGTGATCGCCATAGGTCGGCTGCGAATCGAGCTGTACGTACCAGCAATTCACCTCGAGGGAGCACCATGACTTCGATGCGTCGCCCGTGGCACGAGAGTGTCCCTGACAGAACGCACGGCACGAACGACAGGGTGCGGATATCAATCGGCGTGCAGCTCAGGCACATTGACGCCCCGTTCGACCGGCCCCGACAGCTGACCCCGCCAGCCAATACGGCTTTGCGCGCATAGACATCCCCGTTCGCTGTCCCATCCTTTCCGGAAAGGAACATTCATGTCTGCTGGCTACGGGCGGCTGATCTGGCGCAATGGCGTCCTCTTGCCGTGGGAGGAGGCCACCGTCCACATCAGCTCAGTGGGCCACGCCTCGGTCTCAGCCGCGTTCGAAGGCGTGCACTCGTACTGGAGCAGCACGCGGGAGACGCTCCACGGCTTCCGGTTGCGCGACCACATGCAACGCCTGATCGAATCGCTGCGGATGAGCTGGATGGAGACCGAGTTCGACGCGGACGCGCTCGTCACCGCGACGGTCGAACTCCTCGCGTCCTGGCAGACCACGGGCAAGGACCTGCACATCCGCCCGTGGGGCTTCGCCGCCGGAACGCATCGCGAACAGATGGTGCCGCGCGGCACCCCGGCCGAGATCGCCATCGAGACCTGGGAGTTCGAGAGCAAGCTGGGCCAGGGCCGCACCTGCACGCTCGCGGTCAGCTCGTGGCCGCGGTTCAACCACGGTGCCTCACCGGCGTCGATGAAGGTGTTCTCCAACTACCACAACGGCCGGCTGGGCAATATCGACGCCAGAGCACGCGGGGCCGACTGGCCGATCTTCCTCAACACCAACGGCCAGGTCACCGAGTCGTCGGGGTCGTGCATCGCCCTGGTCAAACGCGGCCGGCTGGTCACCCCGCCCCTGTCCGATGGTGTGCTGGACAGCATCACCCGACGCACGCTCATCCAGCTGGCCCAGGAGGAACTCGGCCTCGACGTGGAGACCAGGCCGGTGGAGCGCACCGAGCTGTACCTCGCCGACGAGATCTTCCTCATGGGCACCTCGGCCGAGGTGCTGCCCGCTGTCGAGGTGGACGGCTTCCCGGTCGGCGACGGCAAGACCGCGGGTGAGATGACGCAGGCGATCGCGGCCTGCTACCACGACACCGTGCGAGCCGTGACCGGCAAGCACGACGAATGGCTGACCCCGGTGCACCTCGACCGAGCTCCTGGCGCGCCGTCGTTCCTCTCCTCCACTCGTTCGAGCGATGCCGGGAGTTCGAAGTGAAGCGTCTCGTCCATGCCGTCGTGGGCTGCGGCCGTGTCGCCCCCAACCACGTCGACGGCTTCTCCGTCCTGCCCGACGTGGAGGTGCGCTGGGCCTGCGACCGCGATCTCACGACCGCGGAGTCGCTGGCTCGTGCGCACGGCCTGCCGCGCGTCACGGCGGACGTGCACGAGGTGCTGGCCGACCCGGAGGTGGACAGCGTCTCCGTCGCGACCGGGCACGCCACGCACCACGGGCTGGTCGCGGCGGCGCTCGAAGCGGGCAAGCACGTGCTCGTGGAGAAGCCGCTCGCCCTCAGTGTCGAGGACGGCGCGGCCCTGACGTCCCTCGCCGAGCGCGCCGGACGGGTGCTGTCGGTCGTCTCCCAGCACCGCTACGACCGCGTCGTCACCGCCGTCCGGGACTGGATCGGGGCCGGCCTGCTGGGCAGCCTCGTCTCGGGCGTGGTCAGCCTGCAGTGCGGCCGCGACGACGCGTACTACGCGGGCAGTGACTGGCGCGGCACCTACGCGGGGGAGGGCGGCTCGGCCCTGGTCAACCAGGGCTACCACGCGCTCGACGTGACCCGCTGGCTGACCGGCGGGCTCGCGGTGGCCGGCGCGGCCGCCGGGCACACCGCGCCGCGGGGCGGCATGGAGACCGAGGACACCCTCGCGGCTCTGCTGCGCGGCCCGCAGGGCGCGCTCGTGACCTACCAGGTCACCGTGGCCAGCAGCATCACCTGGCGCACCCGCGTCGAGATCATCGGCACCGGAGGGTCGGTCCTGTTCGACCTCGACCACCCCGGGACCCTGCATATGGCGGAAGGCAACGAGGAGCTGCGCGCGGCGGCGGCAGAGCTCGCCTCAGCGGAGGTGGAGCAGGCTCCGCCGGGGATCGGCTACTACGGCATCTCCCACCGCCGGCAGATCGCGGATTTCGCGGCGGCCGTGCGGGACGGGCACAAGATGATCGCCGACGACCGGGCCGGGCTGGACACCCTGATCCTGCTCCAGGACATCTATCGTGTGGCCCGGCACGAGGTGGCGGCACCCGTCCTGTCAGCGCTGGGGAGCTGAGTCACCGGTGGCGGAGATCGTGCCTGCAGTCGGCGTCCCGCACACCTCGGTGGGGGGGGGGCGCGCGGGGGCGGGGGGGCGCCGGCGGGCGGGGGCGCGCGCGGCGG
>NZ_JBHYVB010000169.1:0-26041 GCF_042750115.1 Streptomyces sp. NPDC059455 | reverse complement strand
TTCTGGTGGGCTGGGTTTTGTTTATAAGACACAGCCGCCGCCGCCGCGCACCCCCGACCTGGCCCTGGAGCGATCCGCCGAGCGCACCGCCAAGGCGGCAGCGCGCGGCGGAGGCCGTCCTCCGGTGCGGCTGCGGGCGCTGGACGGACTGCGCCTGCTCGCCGCGCTCATGGTGGCCGCGTACCACTACGGCGGCCGCGACGGTGAGATAACCCGGGCGTGGGGCTCCTCGCCCCGCGCCCAGTTCCCCACCCTCTCCAGCTACTTCGCCTACGGCTGTCTGGGCGTCCAGATCTTCTTCGTCATCAGCGGCTTCGTCATCTGCATGAGCGGATGGGGACGGCCGCTGCGCTCGTTCTTCGCCTCGCGCGTCTCCCGCCTCTACCCCGCCTACTGGGTCGCGATCATCCTGGTGACCGGCGTCTTCGCACTGCCCTGGGTCGCCTACAAGGCGGTGTCGCCCAGCGACGCGCTGGTCAACCTCACCATGCTGCAGCAGCCGCTCGGGGTGGACCGGGTGCTGGGCGTGTGCTGGACGCTGTGGGCGGAACTGCGCTTCTACGCCCTCTTCGCGCTGTTCGTGGTGCTCCCGGGCGCGACCCGGCACCGCGTGGTGCTCTTCTGCGCCGTCTGGACACTGGGCTCGGCGTTCGCCGAGGCATCGGACCTGCCGCTGCTGAACGTGGTCCTGATGCCGGAGTACTCCTCGTACTTCATCGGCGGCATGGGCATCTATCTGCTCCACCGCTTCGGCCATGACGCCCTGGCCTGGGGCATCATCGGGATCAGCTTCCTGATCGGCCAGCACTACGCGATCCGCGACCTGTGGCACCCGGCCAACATCGACGCCTTCTCCTACCGGTCGGCCACCGGCATCATCGCCGTCGTCGCCTTCGGCTATGTGGCGGTCACGCTGATCGCGCTGGGCAAGCTGAACTGGGCCAACTGGCGCTGGCTGACCGTGGCGGGCGCCCTGACCTACCCCTTCTACCTCGTCCATGAGCATCTGGGCTGGGTGGTCGTCTGGGTACTCCACCAGAAGCTGGGCATCCCCTCCTACGGGACGTTCGCCCTGGCCGTGCTGGTGATGCTGGGCCTCGCCTGGTTGCTCTACCGGTTCATCGAGCAGCGGTTCACCCCGATGATCAAGCGTTCGCTGAGCACGGCCCGACTGTAAGGGCGCGGCGCGCTCTCAGGGGCTCCCCGGGCTCCCCTCGCCTGTTTCGGCGGCGAGGGGAGCCCTACGCGTTCCGCTGGGACAGCACCTGATCGATGACATGGCGGGCGTTGGCCGCCATCGCCGGATTCGTCTCGCGGTAGTACGGCAGCTGGATGAGCGCCATGCTCAGGGCCCAGCCCCGGCCCCGCACCCAGGTGGCGTCATCCACGCCGAGCGCGGCGCGGAAGTCCCCCCGCACCGACGCCGGGAGCAGATTCCAGGCCGGGATCAGATCGCAGGCGGGATCGCCCACCCCGGCGGTCCCGAAGTCGATGACCGCGCTCAGCCGCCCGTCCGCGACCAGCAGATTGCCCGGCATCAGATCCGAGTGCACCCACACCGGCGGCCCGTCCCAGCCGGGCGCCGCCAGCGCCTCCTCCCACGCCGCGGTGGCCGCGACGGTGTCGACCGTGCCCGCTGGTCCGCGCAGCAGGCCGATCGCGGTACGGGTCTCCTCGTCCACCTCCCACAGCGGTCCGCCCCGGTACGCGGGCGGCCCGTCCGCGGGCTCGATCGCGCGCAGCGCGACGATGAACTCCACGAGGTCGGCGGCGAGTGCTCCGGGCCGGGCCACCCGCCCCTCCCGCGGGTTCTCCCCGTCCAGCCAGCGGTGCACGGTCCACGGCCAGGGAAAGCCGTCGCCCGGCGCGCCCTTGCCGAGCACCGCGGGGATGGCGACCGGCAGCGCGGGGGCGAGCCGGGGCAGCCAGTGGTGCTCCCGCTCCACGTCCCCGGCGCCGCCCGCGATCCTCGGCAGCCGTACGGCGAGGTCGTCGCCGAGCCGGAACAGGGCGTTGACGGTGCCCGACGAGGCGAACCGTTCGATGGGTAGCTCCGCCCACCGGGGGAACTGCGCGGCGAGCAGCCGCCGTACGAGAGCCTCGTCGATGGGCCGTTCGTCGGCGTGCATCGTGCTCGCGCTCATCGGCGCCCTCCTGCGTGAGTCGTGTGGGACACGCGACCACTACGCGTCAGGGGAGGGCATGACGGCAACCGAATTTGCGCCCGGCGGGCGTCAGGGGCGCCCGGCAGATGGTGACGCCTGGGGCGGGCTGTCCCCCTCCCCGCCCCTTCCCGCAGCACCGATATGCGGCTCCGCCGCGCGGTGGGGCTCCGCCCCAGCCCCCGGGGTCCTGACCGGTGGGCTGATCGCGGCCGACGGCCAGCTCGTCGACCCCGGGGCCCAGAGGCGGAGCGAACCCAGGGCTCCGCCCCAGACCCCAGCCGGACAACCAGGACGCGCGCGACCAACCACCACGCCCGCGCACCAACCGCGACCAAACCGCCAGTGCAGGTGTTCACGGCGCGACAGCCGACTCGTCAACCCCCGGGGTCCAGGGGCGAAGCCCCGGGTTACGGGAAGGGGCGCGGCGAGCCAATCCAGCACCTCCGGCGATTGAGGAGCGGGGGCGGGGGCGGAGCCCCGGTTTCGGGAAGGGGCGGGGTTGGGGAAGGCATCGATTTGCGGCTCCGCCGCGTGGTCCGCCGGACACCCCGTCGGGCCTGTCCGGGCTCAGAGCCAGCGCGGGGCGTCGGCGCCCAGGCGGCCGGGTGGGCGGGCCCAGTCCAGCGGGCCGTCCGGGGTGGCGATCGGCGAGCGGGCGTGGTGCAGCGTTCCCAGGTCGGAGGCGGTTTCGGCCAGCCAGGGCGCGGGATCATACGCGGGGCCGTCCACCGGGGCGGCCGGGGCGATGCCGTGGGTCAGCCAGGACGCGGTGCCCGCGAGGGAGAGCCGCAGATGGCGTCCGCCGCCGGTCTCCTGGCGCTCCGTCAGCGCCCGTAGCACCGCCGCCGCCAGCAGATAGCCGGTGCCGTGGTCGAGCGCCTGGGCGGGCAACGCACCGGGGCGATCGTCGGTGTCCGCCTCGATCGCGGCGATGCCGGTGGCCGCCTGGACCAGGCTGTCGAAACCACGCCGCCCGGCCCAGGGCCCGGACCAGCCCCATGCGCACAGTTGGGCCACGACCAGCCCGGGGTGGCGCTCCAGCAGGGCGTCCGGGGCGAGCCCGAAGCGGTCGAGCGCACCGGGGCGGTAGCCGGTGACCAGCACATCGGCGTCGGCGAGCAGCGCCTCGAAGGTCCGGCGGTCCTCGGGCGCGGCGAGGTCGAGTGCGGCGGAGCGCTTGCCGAAGCCGGTGTCGGCGTGGGCGTCCGGGTCCTCGGGCAGCCGGGGGGAGTCGATACGCAGCACGTCGGCGCCGAGCAGGGCCAGGGTGCGGGTGGCCACCGGTCCGGCGATGACCCGGGTCAGATCGAGCACGCGCACGCCACTTGCGGGCAGCACGCCACTCGCGGACAACGCCCCGCTCGCGGACAGCCCGCCCTTCGCGGGCACCCCGCCGTTCGCGGGCACCCTTTCGCTCGCGGGCAACGCACTCGCGGGCCCCGCGCTCACGGGCAACGCCCCGCTCGCGGGCACCCCACCGTTCACGCGCTGGAGCGCTTCCCGGAGGCGGCGTGGGGCGGCCTCCCCGACCTGCCGGGACTCGATCAACGGCAGTGCGGCCAGCGGGATCTCGCTCTCGCCGGGCTCCGCCACGGCCACGGCCAAACCGCCCGCCGCGTAGACGGTCTCCTGGATCGCGCGGGCGGGGCGGGCCGCGAGCGCCTCCCCCAGCTCGTCCGGCCCGCTGTCGCCGGGCAGGCCGAGGGCGGTGAGCAGCCGGGTGCGGTGGTGCGGGTAGTTGGCGTGCGTACGGACCCACCCGCCGGCCGCGCGCCAGATGCCGGACAGCGGTGCGAAGTTGGTGGGCTTCCGGCCGTCGATCCGCAGGTGCCGTTCGCTGACGAACGCGGTGGCGACGGCGCCCTCGTCGACCCGTACCGCCGGAACGGCCCCGCCTGAGCGCCGCGCGCCCAGTTCGGCGGCGGCCAGCGAGCACACGGCCACGGTGGCGCGGGCCAGCTCGGCCACGGGTAGCCGGGCGGGCAGTCCGCCGTTCACCGTGCGGTACGTCACCTGCTCCAGCAGCGCCGGGTCGCCGCCGAGGGCGGCCCAGGCGTGGGCGGTGGCCGCGTCCCGCGTGTCCCGTGGTGGTGCGTCGCTCCTCGTCATGCGCTCATTGTGCGCCGGGGCGCCTGAGCGCCCTGCGGCGAGGCCCGGCGAGGGCCCGCCGAGTGCCCGGCGAGTGCCCCGCCCCCTCCTCCTGGTCGGGGACGGAGAGGGCGGGCCGTGCGAGGTGGGTGGCGGGCCGGTTCGGCGCTCGCGCTACGCGGGGCTCGCGCTACGCGGCGCCCGCCCTACGCGAGGCTCGCGCTATGCGGCGCCCGCCTGCCGGTAGAGGCCGAGGGCCTCGTTGCCCAGCGTCGGGTGGTATTCGTTCGTGCCCGCGCTGACGCTGATGTTGCCGATCAGATAGCCCGCGCCGCCGGAGAAGTCGGCGAGGAAGCCGCCGCCACTCGACCCTCCGGTCTGGACGCAGTCGATGCCCCACATCGTGGAGCCGGGGCGACCCGCGTCGGCGAACTCATTGCCCTCGCAGTGGTTCAGCCGTTCGCCGTTGCCCTCGGCGGCGGAGCCTCCGTAGCCGAAGGAGTGGACGTGGCGGCCGGTCTGCGAGTTGAAGGCGATGCCCTGGGCGCCCACGGTGTCGGCCAGGGTGCGGCCGTTCAGCGTGTTCATCACGGCGTAGGCGTAGTCCCAGTTGGCGTTGCCCCGGGTGGACACGTACTGGGCGTCCCAGAAGAGGCGGCGGGCGGCGAAGGTGCCGTAGGGGCGGTTGCCGCCTGCGTAGCCGGGGATGAAGACCCAGTTGCGGTAGCCGGTGCCGGTGGCCGCGTCCACGGTGCAGTGGCCGGCGGTGAGCACGACGGACTTGTTGTCGCTGTTGGCGACGGTGGCGGAGCAGGCGAAGGTGCCGCCGGAGGCGTTCTGGAAGAAGACCTTGCCCGCCGTGGTGCTGATCAGGCCGCCGCCGGTCCAGGCGGTGGGGGACGCGGCCCGGGGCGCGGGCGCGGAGACGGGGGCGGTGGGGCCCGGGAGCGGGGGCACGGTCACCCGCTCCCCCGTGGTGGGCGCGGGGTCCGCGAGCTTCGCGGTGCGGGCGGCGGGCAGGGTGGTGACGTCCTGGGCGGTGCGCAGCCGTTCCGCCGTCCAGAAGCGGACGGCGGCGCGCTGCTCCTCGGTGGAGACGGAGGTTCCCTGAGCAGGGTGGGACGGGGCGAGGGTGGCGGCGTGGGCGGCGGTTCCGGCGGTCCAGCTGAGGGTGGCGAGGGTGAGGGCGCTGAATAAGGTGGCGACACGTCTCATGCGGTCGGCTCCAAGTCCGTTGGAGGTGCCCGAGAGCGCCGGACAACGTTGTCTGACGCTTTGTCGCCGGTAGGGTGCCACGACTGGTCCAGACCTGCCATGAGGCCGGACGTCACAATTAGGGATCCCCCTAGCGCACGTGCGACGCGCCCCAATACCGCAACAGTGCGTGTTGTGGGTGCCGGTCCGGGCCCCACCGGAAGCACCGGAAGGGCCCGGAACACCGCAAGGGCCAGGAACGCCGGGGCGCCGTAAGTGCCAGGAACGCCGGAAGCGCCGTAAGTGTCAGGAGCGCCGAACCTCAGTTCCCCACGCCGAGCCCGGACATGAACACGGCCGGGTATCGGTCGCCGCGCGCCGCGCCCAGGGGCACCGCCTTCTCGATCTCGGCGAAGTCGTCCGCGGCGAGCTCCAGCTCGATCGCGGGCAGCGCCTCGGCAAGCCGTTCACGGCTACGCGCGCCGATCAGCGGCACGATCTCCTCGCCCTGCGCGGCCACCCAGGCGATGGCGAGCTGGGCGACGGTGCACCCCTTCGTCTCGGCCACCCGGCGCAGGGCCTCCACCAGGGCGAGGTTGTGTTCCACGTTCCCGCTCGCGAACCGTGGGCTGAAGGCGCGGCCGTCGCCGGGGCCGCCGGTGTGGCCGGGGGACCAGTGCCCGGAGATGAGACCACGGCCGAGGACGCCGTACGCGGTCAGGCCGATGCCCAGCTCCCGCAGCGTGGGCAGAACCTCCGCCTCCACCGCACGGGAGATCAGCGAGTACTCGATCTGCAGATCGGCCACCGGGTGCACGGCGTGTGCCCGGCGGATCGTCGCGGCGTCGACCTCCGAGAGGCCGAGGTGGCGCACGTACCCCGCGTCGATCATCTCCTTGATCGCGCCCACCGTCTCCTCGATGGGCACCGCCGGGTCGAGCCGGGCCGGGCGGTAGATGTCGATGTGATCGGTGCCCAGCCGGTTCAGCGAGTAGGCGAGGAAGTTCTTCACCGCCTCGGGCCGGCCGTCGGTCCCGCCGAATTCGTTGCCCGGCCCCCGCAGCATGCCGAACTTCACGCTCAGCTGGTAGCTGTCCCGGTCCCGGCCGCGCAACGCCTCGGCCAGCAGCAGTTCGTTGTGGCCCATGGCGTAGAAGTCACCGGTGTCGATCAGTGAGACGCCCGCGTCCAGCGCGGCGTGCACGGTGGCGATGCTCTCCGCACGGTCGGCCTCGCCGTAGGCGCCCGACATGCCCATCGCGCCCAGACCCAGCGCGGAGACGGCCGGACCGGTGCTGCCCAGGGTTCGTGTCTGCATCGTGTTCTCCTCACGTCGTCGATCCGCCCCCCACTCTGTGCTCCCGCCGCGACGTACGGGAGCGGAGCGTTCATCCAGGGAGCGGCGCTCCCTGGATCGGCTCGTCCGCCGCGAGCGACCATGAGGGGATGCAACGTGAGCAGCTCGCCGACTTCCTGCGCCGCCGCCGTGAGGCGATCCTCCCGGCCGAGGTCGGTATCGCCGAGGGCCCGCGTCGCCGCACTACCGGACTGCGCCGGGAAGAGGTGGCCATGCTCGCCGGGGTGTCGGTGGACTACGTCGTACGCATGGAGCAGGGCCGCAGCAGTCAGCCCTCGCCCCAGCTGCTCGGGGCGCTGGCCCGCGCGCTGCGTCTGTCCGACGACGAGCGCGACCATCTGTTCCACCTCGTCGGGCACCGGCCCCCGCCCGCCGACGGGGCGGCCCGGCTGGCCCGCGCCGGTCTGATGCGCATGCTCGACCTGATCGGCGACACTCCGGCCCTGGTCCTGTCCGACCTGGGTGAGGTGCTCGCCCAGAACCGGATGGGCATCCTGCTGGCGGGCGACCACAGCGGCTTCACCGGCGACCGGCGCTATACGGCCTACCGCTGGTTCACCGACCCCGCCGCCCGCGCCGTCCACCCGCCCGAGGAGCGGGAGCGCTACGCCCGCAGCATCGTGGCCGACCTGCGCGCGGCCGTCGGCCGTCACTCCGGCGACCCCACGGTCACCGGACTCGTCGACCGGTTGCGGGCCGCGAGCGCCGACTTCCGCCGGCTCTGGGCCGAGCACGAGGTGGCGGTCCGGCGCGTCGACCGCAAGACCGTGCTGCACCCGAGGGTGGGGCGGCTGGTGATGGACTGCGAGACCCTCGTCACCCCCGACCTGGGCCAGCAGTTGCTGGTGCTCACCCCGGCGGACGCCGAGACCCGCGAGCGGCTGGACCTGCTGCGGGTGCTCGGCATCGAGGAATTCCCCGCGGGGGAGGCGGGCCCGTCCGTGCGGTGAGGCGGGCCGCCGCGAAGGGGAGGCCCTGCCTGACCGTGGTGCGGTGGTGCGGTGGTGCGGTGTTGCGGTGGTGCGGTGTTGCGGTGTTGCGGTGTTGCGGTGTTGCGGTACTAACGCGAGGCCGCCGGGGCCAGGGTCGCCTCGATGCCCGCCACGATGGCCCGCAACCCCTCCTCGAAGCGCGCCTCGTAGTCCTGGAACAGGTCCGAACTCACCGCCGCCGCCAGCGGATACCCCTCGGCGGCCATGCGCTCCTCGCGCTCCTCGACGTCGTAGCCGGGGTTCCGCTCCCCCGGCCGGGGCTCGACCGACTGCTCCTCGATCACAAAGCCGAGCGTGAAGCTGTACGCGATGAACGAGGCGCGGGCGGCGGCGCTCGGGGTGAAGCCCGCCGTGACGAAGGTGCGCAGGTGGTCCTCCTGCGGCCCGGCGTGGTCGGTGCCGGTGAACCGGCTGCCGCTGAAGACCTTCGCGCCGTCGCGGTAGCCGAGCAGCGCCCGGCGCAGGGCGCGGTGGACGTGGACGAGCCGCTCCTGCCAGGTGACGTCGCCGAGGTCGCCGTACGCCTCGAACATGCGCCGGTACATGGCGGTGCTCATCGCGTCGAGCAGCGCCTGCTTGTTCTTGAAATGCCAGTACAGGGCGGGGGCCTGGACGTTCAGCTCCTTGGCGATGCGGCGCAGGGTCAGCCCTTCGAGACCCACGTCGTTCAGCAGCCGCAGGGCGGTGTCCACCACGAGGGTTTGATCGAGTCGCGTCGTCGCCATCCGGTCATTCTCCCCGCTCATGAGGGGTTCCTTGACAACTTAACACCGTTAAGGGCACGCTCTCCAGTATGGAACTTAACAACGTTAAGGACGTGCTGAAGGACGTACTGATCGTCGGAGCCGGTCCGTCCGGCCTCACCCTCGCCATCGACCTGGCCCGGCGCGGGGTGCGGGCCCGGGTCGTCGAGCGCGGCGAAGCGCTGTTCCCGGGCTCACGCGGCAAGGGGCTCCAGCCCCGCACCCAGGAGGTCTTCGACGACCTCGGGGTCAGCGACGCCGTACGGAAGGCGGGCGGCCCGTACCCGCCGATGCTGGGATGGCGGGACGGGCAGCCGCTCGGGACGTTCCAGATGATCGAGCGCACCGATCCGGCGCCGGACCGGCCGTACCACGAGATCTGGATGCTGCCGCAGTGGCGGACGGTGGAGATCCTTTACGCGCGCCTCCGGGAGCTGGGCGGCGGCGTCGAGTTCGGCACCGAGCTCACCGGCCTGGAGCAGGACGCGGACGGCGTCACCGCACACCTCTCGTACGCCGATGGCTCGGCGGGGACCGCACGCGCCGCGTACCTCGTGGCGGCCGACGGCGGCCGCAGCACCGTCCGGAAGCGGCTCGGCATCGGCATGACGGGCGAGACGATCGACCCGGCCCCGACGCTGATCGCGGACGCGGTGATCGACGGTGACGCGGGGATCAACGGCGACGCGGGGATCGACGGCGCGGAGCGCGGCCTGGGCCGCGACCACTGGCACGTATGGCAGCACGCGAAGGGCGGCGCCATCGCGCTGTGCCCGCTCCCCGGGACCGACCAGTTCCAGGTCGCCGCGCAGTACGACGCCCCGGACGCGGTCCCCGACACCTCCCCCGAGGCCGTCCGCCAACTGATCGCCGACCGCACCCACCTCGCCGCCTCCGACGTGCGCGAGGTGCGGTGGGCCTCGACGTTCACCCCACGCGCGGCGATGGCCGACCGCTTCCGCGCGGACCGGGTCTTCCTGATCGGCGACGCCGCGCACATCCACTCCCCGGCGGGCGGCCAGGGCCTCAACACCAGCGTCCAGGACGCGTACAACCTGGGCTGGAAGCTCGGGCAGGTGCTGCGGCACGGCGCGGACCCGGCCCTGCTCGACAGCTACGAGGCCGAACGCCTGCCGATCGCGGCGGGGGTCCTCGGCATCAGCACCCGCATCCACCGAGCGCACCGCTCGGGCGACGCGGAGGGACGGCGCCGCACAAGCGAGGTCCACCAGCTGGGCCTGTCCTACCGGGAGGGCCCGCTGGCCGTGGACGAACGAAACGGCCGGGACGGCCGGAGCGACCAGGACGAGCGGGCCCACCGGACCGACCAGGGCCACCGAAACGACCAGGCCGACCGAGGTCACCGAAACGACCAGGCCGACCGAGGTCACCGAAACGACCGGGCCGACCGGACCCACCCGGGCCCGGTGGGAGCCGGTGACCGCGCCCCGGACGCGCCGTGCGCCCTCCCCGACGGAACGCCCGTCCGGCTCTTCGACGTCCTGCGCGGCCCGCACTTCACCCTGCTGATCCTCGGCGACGCGGCACCGCCCGCGCCGGACGCCGACTTCGGGGGCCTGGCCCCGACGCTGGGGGCATCCGGATGCGTGCGCACGATCAGGGCAGGCGGCCCGGCCGCCGACCTCCTGGACCCGGAGGGCCACCTCACCACCACCTACGGCCCCGCCCCGGCCCTCTTCCTCATCCGCCCGGACGGCTACGTCTGCTGGGCAGCGGACGGCGCCCGGGTACGCCCCCTGCACACGCGCTGAGCGAGCCCAGGGTCGGTCCCGCTGGCGGATCTTTCCCCTCCCCGCCCCTTCCCGCAACCAGGGGCTTCGCCCCTGGACCCCGGGGCCGACGAGCTGACCGTCGCCGCCGTGAACACCTGCACCAGCGACCTGATCACATGCACCAGCGACCTGATCGCAATCGGCACGCCGACCCGGCGGATGACCGGACGGACACCCGCACACATCCGGCCCGCCCGGCCGGAGTCTGAGACAAAGCCCCAATTTCGCTCCCCCCTCGACCCCGGCACCGACGAGCCGACCGTCGCCCGCGATCAGCTCACCGGCCGGGGCGCCGACCGCGTCACCTGCGACGCGGCCGGGGTCTGGGGCGGAGCCCCACCGCGCGGCGGAGCCGCATATCGATACTGCGGGAAGGGGCGGGGAGGGGAACAGCCCCGCCGCAGGCGTCCCGTCACCCCGTGAATGGCAGGGCGGTCCCGCGCGCATCCGGGTTGTCCGGCCAGGGCCTGAGGCGGAGCCCCACCACGCGGCGGAGCCGCATATCGATACTGCGGGAAGGGGCGGGGAGGGGAACAGCCCGCCGCAGGCGCCACGACCCGCCACGACCCGCCGGGCACCGCCACGACCCGCCACGACCCGCCGGGCACCGCCCGGCTTACGCGAAGTCCAGCAGGACCTTGCACGACTGGCTGCGGTCGGCGGCCAAGGCGAACGCCTCCGCCGCCTCCTCCACCGGCCGGACCCCACTGATCAGCGCGTCGAACGACGGCTCAGCCGCCAGCAGCCGCAGCGCGTCGTCGAACTCGGCGTGGAAGCGCAACGCGCCCCGCAGTTCGATCTCCCGGGCGACCAGCACGTTCCCGGCGAACGGGCTCTGCCCGGGGGGCAGCATGCCGAGTTGGACGACGACCCCACCGCGCCGCACCCTCCGCAGGCAGGTGTCGAGCCCGGCGGCCACGCCGGATGCCTCGATGGCGACGTCCATCTCGTCCGAGGGCCAGTTGGGGTCGTCCGGGTCGTCGGCCCGTACGCACGCGGTCGCTCCGGCCGCCGCCGCGAACTCCAGGGCGCGCGGGAGCAGATCGGTCGCGGTGATGGTCGCGGCGCCCGCCGCGCGGGCTGCCGCGATGGTGAGGCAGCCGATCGGACCGGCGCCGGTGACCAGCACATGACGGCCCTTTACGGCGCCCGCCCGCCGCACCGCGTGCAGCGCGACGGACAGCGGTTCGGCGAGCGCGGCCCGGCGCGGGTCGAGCCCGTCGGGCAGGGCGCGCAGTTGCGCCGCCGGGACGGTGACGCGGGAGGCGAAGCCGCCCTGGACGTGGGGGAAGCGCGCGGCGCTGCCCAGGTAGCGGGTGTCGCGGCAGACGTTGGCGCGGCCGTCGGCGCACTCGGGGCACACCTCGCACGGCGTGGCCGGGTGTACGGCGACCGGGGTGCCGATCGCGGGCCCGGTCGCGCCCTCGCCGTACGCCACCACCGTGCCGACGACTTCGTGCCCCAGCACCATCGGCTCCTGGAGCCGGAAGTCGCCCACCCCACCGTGCCGGTGGTAGTGGAGATCCGATCCGCAGATCCCGCCGTAGCGGATCGCCACGAGCGCCTGCCCCGGCGCCGGTTCCGGCTCCGGGAGTTCCTCGACCCGCAGATCACCCTGCCCGTGGATCACACAGCCCAATACCATCCGCCCAGCCTCCTCAAGCTCACCTGGTGTCCCAGCGTTCACAACACGCTCGTCATGCCGCCGTCTACGTACAGCACCTGTCCGCTCACGAAGTCCGCCGCCGGGGACGCGAGATACAGCAGCGCCCCGATCAGGTCCTCGGTGCGGCCCCAGCGCCCGGCCGGGGTCCGCCCGCGCACCCAGGCGCTGAATTCCTCGTCCTCGACCAGCGGCCGGGTCAGCTCGGTCTCGATGTAGCCGGGGCCGAGCCCGTTGACCTGGATTCCGTATTGGCCCCAGTCCGCGCACATGCCCTTGGTGAGCATCTTCAGCGCGCCCTTGGTCGCCGAGTAGGGCGCGATGCCGGGGCGGACCACCTCGCTCTGGAGGGAGCAGATGTTGACGATCTTGCCGTGGCCGCGTGCGGTCATCCGCCGGGCGGCCTCCCGGCCCACCAGGAAGGCGCTGGTGAGGTTGGTGTCCAGGATCTGCCGCCAGGCTTCGTCGGTGAACTCCAGCAGCGGCGCCCGGTTCTGCATTCCGGCGTTGTTGACCAGGATGTCGAGCGGGCCCACCCGCTCCTCGACATCGGCGATACCGGCGGCAACGGCCGGGCCGTCGGTGACGTCGAACGCGGCGGTGTGCACCCCCACAGCCCCCGCAGTCCCCGCAGCCCCCGCGACCCCGGGCCCGACGCCGCCGGGCCCGACGCCGCCGAGTTCGGCGGCGGCCTTCTCCAGGGCCTGCGGATCGCGCCCGTTGAGCACCACCGTGCAGCCGGCCTCCACGAGCCCCTTCGCGAGGGCGTGGCCGATGCCCCGGCTGGAGCCGGTGATCAGCGCGGTGCGGCCCGCGATGTCGAAGAGCGGATGTGTCGTCATGGCGTGGGTACCTCTCCGGTTCTCAAGTCACTCCGGTTCTCAAGTCACCAGTTCCTAGATCACCAGTGACAGCAGCAGGACGAAGACGAGCCCGACGACGGAGATGATCGTCTCCATCACCGACCAGGTCCGCACGGTCTGCCCGACGCTCATCCCGAAGTACTCCTTGACCAGCCAGAATCCCGCGTCGTTGACATGGCTGAAGAAGAGCGACCCGGCGCCGATGGACAGCACCAGCAGCGCCACATGCGTGCTGGACATATCGGCGGCGAGCGGGGTCATCAGCCCGGCGGCCGAGATCGTGGCCACCGTCGCCGAGCCGGTGGCGAGCCGGATGGCGACCGCGATCAGCCAGGCGAGGAGCAGCGCGGAGACGTTCCAGTCCTCCGAGATGTCCATGATCATCTTGCCGACGCCGATGTCGATGAGGGTCTGCTTGAAGCCGCCGCCCGCGGCGACGATCAGCAGCATCCCGGCGATCGGGGCCAGCGAGTGCTCGACGGTGGAGGAGATCCGGTCCCGGGTGAAGCCCGCGGGGCGGCCCAGCGTGAACATGCCCACGAGCACCGCCGCCAGCAGCGCGATCAGGGGGTTGCCGATGACGTCGGCGACCCGCTGGACGCCGTCCTCCGGGTCGTCCACGACGATGTCGACCAGTGCCTTGATCAGCATCAGCACGACGGGCAGCAGCACGGTGAACACGGTGACGCCGAATCCGGGGCGCCGCTCCAGCTCCTCCGACGGGCGCGTGGGCATCAGCCGGTCGGGCGGGGTGACGTCGACCCAGCGGGCGGCGACGCGCGAGAAGACCGGGCCCGCGATGATCGCGGTGGGGATGGCGATGAGGACGCCGAGCGCCAGGGTGATCCCCAGGTCGGCGTGGACCGCGTCGATCGCGGCGAGCGGGCCGGGGTGCGGCGGCACCAGACCGTGCATCACGGACAGGCCGGCGAGCGCCGGGATGCCGATCCGCATCAGGGAGAAGTTGCCGCGCTTGGCGACCAGCAGCACCACCGGGATCATCAGCACCATGCCGACCTCGAAGAAGAGCGGCAGTCCGATGATCCCCGCGATCAGCACCATGGCCCAGGGCATCGTCCGGTTGTTGGCCCTGGCGAGGATCGTGTCGACGATCTGGTCGGCGCCGCCGGAGTCGGCAAGCAGCTTGCCGAGGATCGCGCCGAGGGCGATCAGCACGCCGACGCCCGCGACGGTCGACCCGAGACCGGCCGAGAAGCTGGTGATGACCTTGTCGAGCGGGGCTCCCGCGACGGCGCCGAGCGCCAGGGAGCCGATCGTCAGCGACAGAAACGCGTGCAGCTTGGTCTGGGTGATGAGCAGGACGAGAACGGCTATGCCGACGAGGACGGCTATGCCGAGCTGTGCGTGACCGGCCGACGTGATCGGGTCGACGGTGTCCGCTGCCAGCATCTCGGCGCTGAGTCTGGTCACGGCGGGTTTCCTAACGTGCGTTACTGGTGTTCGAGCCGCCGCAGTTCGGCGGCGGCCCGCTCGGTGATGACCTCGGGTTCGGGGGAGATGTCCACGGCGACGCCGTACTCGTCCGGCTGGAGCGGTTCGAGCGTGGCGAGCTGGGAGTCGAGCAGGTCCCCGGAGAAGAAGTGGCCCTTGCGCTCCTTCATCCGCTCGGCGATCCGCTCGCGGTCGCCGGTCAGATGGAGGAAGACGATGCCGGGGGCGGCGGACCGCAGCCGGTCGCGGTACATCCGCTTGAGCGCGGAGCAGCTCACCACTCCCCCGCCCTCGGCGTGGTCGTGGGCCCAGGCACCGATGGCGTCCAGCCAGGGGCGTCGGTCGTCGTCGTCCAGCGGGGTCCCGGCCGACATCTTGGCGATGTTGGCCGGCGGGTGGAAGTCGTCGGCCTCGGCGTACGGGACGCCGAGCTCCTCCGCCAGCAGAGGGCCGATCGTGGTCTTGCCCGTTCCGGACACTCCCATGACCACGACAACCTGGGGGGCGTGCATGTGTGTGAAACCTCGCTGTCTTCTTCGACCTCGGCGCCGCCGGACACTCAACCCCACAGATACGACGTATTCAAGAGTCCGTGACTTAAAAGTCATACTTATTTGTGGGACGGGTGGCCGCGTAGGCTGAGCGCATGGACGAACAGGGGCCCGAGGGCCGTGGTCAGAGGCCCAGGAGCCGGGGGCTGCACGACCGCGTCCTGGAATCCCTGGGCCCCGCGATCACCGCGGGCGACTACCCACCCGGCACGGTGCTGCGCACGGACGAACTGGAGCGGCGGTACGACGTCTCCCGCACGGTCGTCCGGGAGGCGGTGCGGGTCCTGGAGTCCATGCACCTGGTGGAGTCCCGCCGCCGGGTCGGGGTGACCGTGCGCCCCACCGAGGAGTGGGACGTCTTCGACCCCCAGATCATCCGCTGGCGCCTGGCCGGACCCGACCGCCCCCGCCAGCTCCGCTCCCTCACCGCCCTACGCTCGGCCATCGAGCCCGCCGCCGCCGGGCTGGCCGCCGAGCACGCCACGCCGGAGCAGTGCGCCGAACTCACCGAGCACGCGCTCAACATGGTGGCCACCTCGCGCGGCCAGCAGCTCCCCGCGTATCTGGTCCACGACGTGGCCTTCCACCGCGTCATCCTGCGCGCCTCGGGCAATGAGATGTTCGCCCGCCTCGGCGACGTCGTCGCGGAGGTCCTCACCGGCCGCACCCAGCACCGCGTCATGTTCAGCGACCCCGACCCGGAGGCGGTCACCCTCCACGTCCGGGTGGCCGAAGCGGTCCGCGCGGGCGACGCGGAGGCGGCGGAGCGCTATACGAAGGAGATCACCGTGGGCGCGCTGCGGGAGCTGGACATCCTGGCGCCGTAAGGACGGCGGGGTCCGCACCTGGAGTGCCGGCCGTCTGTTGAGTGCGGGTTTCGCTTTGCGCCTTCGGCGCCTTTGAGCAGGGGGCGGGGCGCGGGGGCGCGGGCTACGTCGCCGGGCGCCGGGGCTGCGGGGGGTGGGCGCCGGTGGCGGCCTGGGCCCCGGCCGCGGAAGCCGCCGCCGGGCCCCTCGCCCCACGAGTTGGACCCTGGCGCCCCGAGCCCGCCCGCCCGGGTCAGATCTGGTTCTCACCCCCGTCGACGTAGAAGTTGGCGCCAAGGATGAAGCCGCTCTGCTCGGAGGCGAGGAACGCCACCAGTCCGGCGACCTCCTCCGGGCGTCCCATCCGGCCGATCGCGGTGGTCGTGGCGAGGTGTGCCTTGAAGTCGGCCGCGTTGTCCTCGCCGGCGAGGGCCGTGATTGCCGGAGTGTCGATCGGGCCCGGCGAGACCGCGTTGACCCGGATGCCACGGCCCTTGAGCTCGTTGGCCCAGGTCCGCGCGAAGGACCGGATCGCGGCCTTGGACGCCGCGTACGCGCCGAACGCCTCCGTGCCGTTGTCGGCGGCGGTGGAGGCGTTCAGGATCACCGAGGCGCCGTCGTTGAGCAGCGGCAGCGCCTTCTGCACGGTGAACACCGTGCCCCGCACATTGACCGCCAAGGTCCGGTCGAGGTGTTCCTCGGTGACCTCCTCCAGCGTGGCGAAGTCGGCGGTCGCCGCGTTCGCGAAGACGACGTCCAGGCCCCGCCCCCGGGCGCGGACCGCGCCGTAGAGCCGGTCCAGGTCGGCCAGGTTGGTGACGTCACCCGCCACCGCGGTGGCCCCCGCCGGGCCGATGGCCTCGACGGCCGCGTCCAGCTCGGCCTTCCGTCGGCCGGTGATGAACACATGCGCGCCCTCGGCCGCCAGCCGTACAGCGGTGGCCAGGCCGATCCCGGTGCCGCCGCCAGTGATGACGGCGGTCTTGCCCTCAAGCTGTCCCATAACAATGACCTCCCCAAATTTCGGTACCGTTCGGTACTGAAGTTGAGCGTAGCGCACTTCTGCACCGATCGATACTGAAGAGGTATGCTCGACGGCATGAAGACGCGGCAGCAGGCACCGATCGGCCGACCGAGGGGTTTCGACACCGACGAGGCCCTCGAGCGCGCCATGCGGGTCTTCTGGGAGCAGGGCTACGAAGGCGCCAGCCTCACCGACCTGACCAGCGCCATGGGCATCACTCGCACCAGCATGTACGCGGCCTTCGGCAACAAGGAGGAGCTGTTCCGCAAGGCCCTGGAGCGCTACTCCGAGGGCCCCGCCGCCTACGCGGACCGGGCCATGCGGGAGACGACCGCCCGGCAGGTGGCCACCGCGTTCCTCCACGGCTCCGTCCGGGCCAACACCCGCCCCGGCTGCCCCGCCGGATGCCTCGGCGTCCAGGGCTCCCTCGCCGCGGGCGACCCCGGACGCAGCGCCCGCGACGCCCTCATCGCCTGGCGCAACGAGGGCACGGCCCGCCTCCGCGACCGGTTCCGGCGGGCCGTCGACGAAGGCGACCTGCCACCGGACACCGACCCCGGAGTGCTCGCCCGCTACCTCATGACCGTGGCGAACGGCCTGGCCGTCCAAGCGGCCAGCGGCGCCACACAGGAGGAGCTGCAGCAGGTGGCCGACGTGGCGCTGCGCAACTGGCCGCCCGCGCCCTGAGCCTGCCCGAGGGCGGTTCCGATGTCAGCGGGGAGTCGCGAAGACGTTGCGTTCCGCGAGGTCCGGGAGAAGGCGCGCGGCCGCCCGGAAGTCCGCGTCGTCGTGCAACACGACGAGCCCGTGGTGTGCGGCCGTCGCGCAGATCAGCCAGTCGACGGCGGACAGACTCTGATGCTGCCCCCGTTGGGCCAGCCGGTACTGGCCGGTCTCGATCCACTTCCAGGCGCTCTTCGGGACGGAGACGTCCGGGAACAGATCCGCGAACATCTCCGTCATCCCTTCGTACTCGTCCAGACCACGCGCCGACTGCCGGAACTCCGTGCGCTGCGGAGCGCACGAGCCGATGGCCCCCTCGTCCAGCTCATGACCCCATAGATCGTTGAGCTTGCGGTCACGCTGGAGACGCCAGACGGCCGTGGAGTCGGCGAGGTAGCGGATCACGGTCAGGCCGCACCCTTCTCCGTACGCTCAGAGCCGCCCTTCTCGGCCGCGTGACGCTGCCAGAACCCTTCCTCGTCCCACTGCTGCGCCTGCTCCAGGTGGCGCAGACGCGCCTCGGTGCGCGCCCGGCGTTCGGCGTACTCGCGGAGGGCCATGTTGACCATCTCCTTCTTGGTCTTGGCGCCGGACAGCCGCATGGCCTCCGCGAGGGCGTCGTCGTCGATGTCGATCTGAGTGGCAGACACCGGAACCTCCAAGGGATGGGCTACATACAAAGATAGTCGATGTCGCATACAAAGCGCAGGCGATGCGGGCATCGATGCGGCTTCAAGACATCACCAGATGTCCGGTGCCGGGATCGCCCGGCTGAAGTCGCCACCACACAGTGCATCGCTGGGGATCGACCAGTGCATCCAGCCGCCGTCGCCGCCGATCCACCACTCGTCCTGCCCGGACAACTGAAGCAAGTGCTGGTATTGGCTCGAATCCTCGCCGTCCGGCAGCGTCGGCGAGGATCCCGTGGGGAACAGCGGCCAGCCGAAGGCCAGGTCGTCGGCGTGGAGCGCGTACGGCTGGTCCGACCAGCCGGGGAGCAGATCGGTGATGTCGTAAAGGGGCATGTCGTCGACCACGGATCCCAAGTCGACCGTGTCCCAGGCCGGGTCGAATGTGTCGGGGAAGGCGAACCCGGGTGACGCCGCCCAAGCGACCGGCTCGAAGACGCTCGACCGGGCCGGTGCGTCCGTCTCGACGGCGTGGGCGGAACGGGCCGGGACGACCGCCCCCAGCCGCGGGTCCATGAGGTCCAACTTGAGTGACAGTTCAAGGGCGGCGGGATCGCACCGCTCCGATTCGGAGTCGAGCGAGAAGAAGTTCAGCAGGCCCGTCCCGGCGGGGAGCAGGCCACCGAGCCAGGGGGCCAGGGCGTCGGTGTCGAGGACGGCGAGCAGGCTCAGCGGTACGCCTTCACAGTCGGGCCACGGCGTGCCCGGCTCGAGCATCGCCCGGCCACCGAATCGACTGTGCCCGGTCGCCTCGCCCGGCCTGGCTTCGGTGAGCTCGAAACCGGGCCGGGCGAGACGTACGAGGCGCGCGGCCAAGGTGGCGCCGAGTCGCTCGGCGCAGAAGCCGTGCAGGGCGGGAAACGTAGCCTCAGGATCCATCCGGGAAGTCAAACACCCACCTGTGACAGGCGGGACGACTCAGGTCCCGATCTCCGCCCACACCGCCTTGCCGATCAGCTCGGGTACGACGCCCCACCGGTCGGCCAACTCCTCGACCAGCGACAGCCCGTGCCCACACTCGCGCGGCGCATCGGGCTCGGGGGCCGGGCGCACGGTCGGCATACGTTCGACGCGGGCGTCCCGCACCTCGATACGGAGCGGGCCTGTCCGTCGGCGTCGGGTGGGAGGTGGACCCGTATGGAGGACGAGGAAAGCGGCGCGGTCCTGAGGACGGTCGGCCGCCAGATCAAGTTGTGGCGGGAAGCGGCTGGGTTGAAGCAGGCGGAGTTGGGGGCGGCGATCGGATACGGCGAGGAACAAGTTTCGACCGTCGAACGGGCCCGGCGCATCCCCAGCCCGGAGTTCCTGGACAACGCGGATCAGGTTCTGGGCGCGAGCGGGAAAATCGCCGCTGAGTCGAGAGGAGAACTGCGGTCTCGAAGGTCCGTTCCGGCTGCTCCGACTCAAGGACGGGGCGACGATTGCGCTGACCGAGAGGGGGCCTGGCGGGTCTTGGCGCCTGCGGCGGGCTGATCCCCTCCCCGCCCCTACCCGCGGCGGGCCACCGGCTGATCATTCCGCAGTCGCTCGAAGAGCCACTTCGCCCGCTTCTCGTCCCACTTCAGCGCGTCGCCCTTGGACGTCGCGATCCCACGACCAGCCACGGGGACGTTCAACCGGTTGCCGTTGCCGCCCGCGACAAGCTTCATCGCCTTGAACAACGACATCAGCGTCCGCAGATCCGTGTCCTTGTCCACGATGAGCGTGTCCAGGCCCGCGCCGACGGTCGGCAGGGACTTCCAAGGGACGAAGACCTGGTCCGGCTGCGCGGCCCGCTTCGCCAGCGCGGACAGGAACTTCTGCTGGTTCTGACTGCGGCCGAGGTCACCGTTGGCCTCCTGGTGGCGCTGCCGGACGAAGGCCAGGGCCTGGCGGCCGTCCAGCGTCTGGCAGCCCGCCTTCAGATCGGCGCCCGACTTCTTGTCCTTGACGGGCTTGTCGAGGCACATCCGGACGCCGCCAACGGAGTTGACCACGTTGACGAAGCCCGCGAAACCGATCTCCGCGTAGTGGTCGATCCGCAGCCCGGTGTTGTGCTCGATGGTCCGCACCAGCAGTTCGGGACCGCCCAGCGAGAACGCCGCGTTGAGCTTGTTTTTCGAGGGCCCGGGACGCTTACCGGTCATGGGGTAGGTGAACGGCGGGAGGGTCACCCATGAGTCACGCGGCAGGCTCACCATCGTGGCGCCGTGGGCGCCGGTGTGCAGCACCATCATCGAGTCGGTGCGGCGGCCCTCGGCCGAGCCGGTGTGGAGGTTCTTCTTGTCGTCCTGGGAGAGGCCGTCACGGCTGTCGGAGCCCACGATGAGGTAGTTGGTGCCCTTACCCTGCGCGGGGCGGTCCTCGACCTTGGCCAGGTCGACGTCGTTGTTCAGCTGGGACCAAGCCCAGCCGTACGTGGAGGCGGCCCCGACCAGGACCACCGCGAGCAGGACGACCACCGTGCGCCGCAGCCGCCGGGGCCACCGGCGGCCGGGGGTCGGCTCGTCGGCGCCGTCGTCCTCGTCACGCGGCCGGTACGGGTCCGGCGGTATTCGGTGGCGCGACGCCAAAGGCTCATGGCGCGACGCCAAAGGCTCATGGCGCGACGCCAACGGCTCGTGGCGCGACGCCAACGGCTGCGGGTCGCCGCCCGGCCAGGGGTTCTCGCCCGGCCACGGGCCGTTACCCGGCCACGAGCCCTCACTTGGCCATGGGTTCGACATGCTTCTCCAACCCCCGCTCACTTGGACAGACTCTGGCGCCCGGCCCCGGCCGGTTCGACGATCCGCTGTTCCCCGGCGGAGCCGCTCCGCTGCATGCGGTGCCAGCGCAGCCGGGTGCCGAACAGGGCGCTGACCACGGACTGGATGATCACGAGGTACATGAGCTGCCGGTAGACGACGAGCTGGAAGGGCATCGCCCACAGCGCCCGCAGCCGTTCCTTGTCCAGCCGCAGCGCGTATGCGGCGCCGAGCAGCTGCACCACGAGGAAGACGAGCCACACCCCGATCGACTCCACGGGATCGGCGAACGCCACGCCGTACAGAGCGAAGACGTCCACGATGGGGGCGAGCAGCGGCAGCACCACCTGGAAGAGGAAAAGGTAGGGCAGTGCTCGGCGGGCGAAGCGTCCGGCCGGGCCAACCTCGCGGAGGGCGCGGCGGTGCTTCCACATGGCCTGGAGCGTGCCGTAGCACCAGCGGTACCGCTGCCGCCACAGCTGGCTCAGCGAGGTGGGCACCTCGGTCCAGGCGATCGCGGACTCCTCGTACACCACCCGCCAACCGGCCCGCCACAGGGCCATCGTGAGGTCGGTGTCCTCGGCGAGAGTGGCCTCGCTGACCCCGCCGACGCCCATCAGCGCGTCCCGCCGGAAGGCGCCGATCGCGCCGGGCACGGTCGGCATGCACTCCAGCACCTCGTACATCCGGCGGTCGAGGTTGAAGCCGAAGACGTACTCCAGGTGCTGCCATCTGCCCAGCAGCCGACGGCGATTGCCCACCTTGGTGTTGCCGCTCACCGCGCCGATGGCCGGGTGGGCGAGCGGCTGGATGAGCTGGTGGATGGCCTCCGGTTCGAAGACGGTGTCGGCGTCGACCATCACCACGATGTCGTACTGGGCGTGGACCAGGCCGGTGTTGAGGGCGGCCGCCTTGCCCGCGTTGGGCTGGCGGATCACCGAGACGCGAGGATCGTCGATCCAGGTGGCGAGGTCCGCGGTCTGGTCGGTCGAGCCGTCGTCGATCACGATGATCTGAAGCCATCGGTGGGTGGAGGCGAGCAGTGACCGCACGGTGGTCTCGATGCCCGCCTCCTCGTTGTACGCGGGGACGAGTACCGTCACCGGCTCGTTCACCTCGCGCAACCAGGGCGAGCCGGGCCGGAAGCGATGCAGCCGCCGGACATGGGCCCGCGCGAAGAAGACGAGCAGCACCAGCCGCAGCAGGGCCAGCGCGCCCGCGATGAGGAGCACCCAGGTCATGGCCTGGACGAAGCCGTGCCCGATGGACTGGACCTGGATCAGCGCCTGGCCCTGCAACTCGCCGACGGTGGAGGCGGGGGTGTTGACCGGGGCCCGGCCGAGCCCCTCGGACACCGTCGTGTACTTCTCGATCTTCCGGTTCCTGAAGAGCTTCTTGATCTCGCTGTAGGCGCTGTCCGTCTGGCTGTACTGCTGGACGACGCCCCGCTCCGGCTTCCGATCCGGCCGGTCGGCCGCGACCAGCAGATACCCCTGCTCGGCGGCGCGCCGGGCGGCCGTCCACTCGCCGCCGCACATCGTGTCGGCCTGGGTGGTGAGCGGGAGCCGCAGCAGTTTGGTGGTGGTCCCCGCGCTGCCCGCCAGTGCCGTCTGGGTCAGGGACAGCTCCAGCCGGGTGCGCACCCCGGAAGCCGCGCCCAGGTCGGAGCCGGTGTAGGTGAGCGAGCCGATCTCATGGCCCGCGTCGCGGATCTGTCGCACCAGCTCGGGGTGGCGGGCCACCTGGGCGCCGGAGAGGAAGAACGTGGCGTGCGCGTGGTGCGTGCGCAGCAGGTCCAGCAGGCGTGGGGTCCATACCGGGTCGGGTCCCCCGTCGAAGGTGAGGGCGACGGTGCGGGCCGGCATGCCGGCCGTCTGCACCCTGCCGCCGTCGATGCGCACCACCGGTTTCCCGGTGTCGGCGGCCTTCGGGATGGGACTCGTACAGGGGTGGCGCGTGGGCTGGGAGGCGACCTCATGAGTCACCCAACCATCGAACACCAGTGCGGCGGCGACCGCGGAGACGACGACGATCAGCAACAGCCAGTGGCCGCGCGGATCGGGACGGTGTGCGTGCCGGGGGCTCACCAGGAGCCGCCCCTGATGGATGCGGCGGCGGCAAGGGGGACGCCCACCCCGGTGCCGTGGGAGTCCGCGCCGGACCAGAGCCGTGCGGTCGGGGCCGTACCGGTGGACCAGGGCCTCGCGATGGGGGCGCTGCCGTTGGTGGACCGCTCGGCGGTCTTCGGCGGCTCCTGACCCTCCTGCCACAGCACGCCGCACAGGGCGGCCACGAGCAGCAACAGATAACCGACGCAGGCACAGCCGACAGCCAGCGCCGCCAGCGCCAGAAGCCGTCTCCGGCCCCCGGAGGCATTGACGAATATCTGACCCGTCTGTTTTCTTCGCCGACGCTTTCCGGTCACCCTCTTCACCATGTGGCGGAAGTGTAGCGATGCGTTCGCACACGTGTGACCACGCGAGATGGCGCCCTCCCCGTTACCGGAGGTAGTCGTGACCTGGCCTTTCTCCCTCAAGCCGGTATGTCTGAAAAGTGCGAGAGAAGGCTCACTGCGGGCCGGGGTGGGACACCTGGGGCCACTGCTCGTACCATCGCAGATCGGCCTCCAGCTGGGCCGCCAGCGAGATGAGCATGGGCTCGCTGGCGGCCGGGCCGAGGAACTGGGCGCCGAGGGGCAGCGTGCGGTGCTCGGGGTCGGCGAACCCGGCGGGCACGTTCATCGCGGGCCAGCCCAGCACGTTCCACGGCCAGGCGTACGGACACGCCGCGATCATGGCCCGATCCGTACGCCACCCGGACAGACCGGCCATGGCCCCGATCCGCAGCGGCGGCGTGGCCGTCGTCGGGGAGAGGACCACGTCGAAACGCTCGAAGATCGCCCCGACCTGGCGCCGCAGCGGCTCCTCGTACGACCGCGCCCACCGCAGCGCGGCGCCGCCCAGCAGGCGGCCGTTGCGGACGGCGCCGCGGGTGCGGATGTCCAGCAGCAGCGGATCGGGGACCCGGGCGGACCATTCGGTGAGCCCGGCCGTGGCGCGCGGCAGGAAGGAGAAGCCCACGAGCCCGTAGCGCGGCTCGGCCTCCACCACCTCGTGGCCGAGGGCCGCCAGCCGCTCGGCGAGCCGGACGACGGCGGCCCGCACCACCGGGTCCAGCCTCTTCGGCGTGCCGGTGAACGCCGTCTTGAACGACAGGGCGATCCGCAGCCGCCCCGGGTCGCGGCCCACCGCCGACAGCACGTCCACCGGCTCGGGGCAGTGCAGATCCCCCTTGCGGTTGCCGGTCGCGACATGCAGCAGCAGCGCCGCGTCGGCGACCGTACGGGCCAGCGGGCCATTGCAGGTGATGCCGTTGAAGGCCTCGGCGTCCGGCCAGGTGGAGATCCGGCCGCGCTGCGGCTTGATGCCGATGAGATGCGTCCAGGCGGCGGGGATACGGACCGAACCCGCGCCGTCCGAGCCGAGCGCGGCGGGGACCAGACCGGCGGCGACGGCGGCCGCGCCGCCGCCGGAGGAGCCGCCGGGGGTGTGCTCCGGACTCCAGGGGTTGCGGGTGTCGCCGAAGGCGGGGCCCTCGGTGAACGGCCACTGGCCCAGCTCGGGGGTGTTGGTCTTGCCGACGATCACGGCCCCGGCCGCCTTCAGCCGCCGTACCGCCTCGCCGTCCTCGGCCTTGGCGGGGAAGTCGCCGCAGCAGCCGAAGGCGGTCGGCTCGCCCGCCACGTCCGTATCGTCCTTGACCGCGAGCGGGACACCGAGCAGCGGCAGCCGCTCCCCCGCCGCCAGCCGCCGGTCCGCCTCGGCGGCCTCGCGCAGGGCGGCCTCGGCCCGGATGCGGCGGAACGCGTTGAGCGTGGGCTGGGTCTCGGCGATGCGCTGGAGCGACTGCTCGACCAGGGCACGGGAGGTCACCTCGCCCCCGGCCAGGGCGCGGATCTGCTCGCCCAGACCCTTGGGAATGACGCTGGTCACCGTGGACCTCCTCGGGTGAGTTCGGCCACTCCCCCTTTACCCCAGGTGGCCGCTCTGCGCACCCTGGGCAACGGTGATGACCCTCTTCATCACATTCATCACGATCATCGCTGAGCACAGAGGACACCCGCATGACCGACATCGCGGCGCGCCGCACCGGCCTCCACGCCCGCACCGGAGGCCCCTCCGACGGCGAGGACCACCTGTTGGAGCATCTGCTCGGCTGGTCGCTCGTCGTCGTCCTCGCATTGCTCACCACGCAGCTGGGCCTGTTCTGAGTCACACCCTTCTGGTCCAGCGCACTGCACCGCACCGTATGCTATAGTGGACCGCATGACGTTCGACGCCACTGCCTGGCTGGAATCCGCCACCATCGACCCCGCCGTACTCGCCCTGCGCCCCGACTACCGGGCGCTGCTCATCACCGCCGAGGGGCTGCGCCCCGGGCCCAGCGACGAGCTCAGCGAGCGGCTCCTGGCCGACGCCGAATCGGCGGCGCGGGAGCGGTTCGGGGACGGGCCGGTGGAGGAGCATCCGCATCTGGCCGCCTGGCGCGAGGCGTTCCGCGCCTTCGGCGCGAAGCCACAGCGCACCCGGCCCAGCGCGGAGGCCCTGCTGCGGCGGCTGTCCGCCGGGCTGCCCCGGGTGGACCGGCTGACCGACATCTACAACGCGATCTCGGTCGGACATGTGATCCCGCTGGGCGGCGAGGACCTCGACCACTACATGGGCGCGGCCCGGCTGGTGCGCGCCGAGGGCGACGAGACCTTCGAGACGACGGCCGGGGGCGACCCCGTGGTCGAGCACCCGGCGCCCGGCGAGGTGGTGTGGCGGGACGACGCGGGCGCCACCTGCCGCCGCTGGAACTGGCGCCAGTGCACCCGCACCCGCCTCACCCATGACACCACCCGGGCGATGTTCGTCCTGGACGCGCTGGGGCCGATGGACGACACCGCGCTGAAGACGGCCGGTGACCAGCTGATGGAGGCGCTGACGGAGGCGAGTCCGGGGGTGACGATCGCTTCGCGGCTGCTGGGCGGGGCGTAGCGGGGCCGTTGGTGCGGCGGGTCCGGCGGGTCTTTCCCCTCCCCGCCCCTTCCCGACACCTGACGATATGCGGCTCCGCCGCGTGGGGGGCTCCGCCCCTGGACCCCGGGACCCGGGGCAGAGCCCCGGACACCCTCTGGCGCGCCGCGCCCCGGCCGCGGTGGCACGCCCTCACC
>NZ_JBHYVB010000168.1:0-26125 GCF_042750115.1 Streptomyces sp. NPDC059455 | reverse complement strand
CAGGGTCTGGGGCGGAGCCCCCCACGCGGCGGAGCCGCATATCGTCAGGTGTCGGGAAGGGGCGGGGCGGGGAGCGGTCCGCCGCGGGCGGCAAGCCCGGCACCGACCGCCCCGTAAGGGCCACAGGTGCGGCGAGACCGCGTGCCCGCGACGGTGGAGGGACCTGGGAGGAGACCCCGGCGAACGGGGCCTCCTCCCCCGCGAGTGGTGGCGGGCGCGGGTCAGGCGGCCGAGCTGAAGACCGGGAGGTAGCCACCGGACTGGCCGGCGGCGGTGGGGTGGTAGGACTCGTCGATGGGGATGGTGACGCTGTTCAGCCAGGCGCTGCCGGAGCAGATCTCATGCCCGGTGAAGGTCGCGGTGACGTCGCCGAAGCTGAAGCCGTGGTCGGCGGCGCGCTTGGCGGTGACGGAGTTGAGGACATCGGCGCCGCTGTTGATCGCGGCGCGCTCGGCCTCGCTGAGGCCCACGACGCAGGAGCCGCTGAGCTTGTAGAACCGCGGGTAGCCGAGGACGACGACATGTGCGGAGGGGGCCTTGGCGCTGATGGCGTTGTAGACCTGGTCCAGCTTGCCGGGCAGGGTGTTCTGGACGAAGTTCTTGGCGCTGTTGACCGCGTTGATGCAGGTGGACTCGGACTGCAGCACGCAGGTCATCATGATGTCGGCGAAGCCCGCGTCATTGCCGCCGATGGAGATGGAGACGAGGCCGGTGCCGGAGTTCAGCGGGCCGAGCTGGTTGTTCAGCACATCGCCGGTCCTGGCGCCGGAGCAAGCGGTGAAGTTGAAGCTCGATGGGGCGTGCGAGGCGGCCCAGAGCGCGGGGTACGCCTTGGTGCTGCGCTTGCAGTTGCCGCTGGCGCCGTCGTAGCTGCCCGCGCCGACGCCGGATGAGTAGGAGTCGCCCAGCGCGACATAGGCGGGGCCCGCGCTGTTCTCGGTGGCCTGGGCCGTGCCGGCCCCGGTGAGGACGAGGACGGCACCGACGACGAACGCACCCATCGTCGCCGTGAGTCTGGACAGTTTCATTCGAACTCCCTAGCAGGATCACTGCTGTGCCGATATGAGGCGTGATGGCCCGACATAGGGGCAATCACGTTCGAAACCGTCAGTCACGCCGCCCGGGATCGGTTTCGGCGGTGTGACATGGATATGTCATCCCGCGCAAACGGCCGATCTATGCGGGTAGTTGGCAAAAATCTTTCGATACGCGGCTGATACATCCATAGGTCGGACGGAATCCGGATGAGTCAGAACGCGACGCCCGAACACCTCACTCGAACACCCCGCCCACCCCCGGCGTACGACCGGCGCACACGGCGCGACCAGCCCTGATGAGGGCTCAACCGTCCGCCCGCCTACGTCGCGTTCGCACACTTTCTCCGTCTTGACGGCATCCGTCGGCTGCGCGACATTGAAGCCCGGCATCCGGCGCTTCGGGGGGCAAGGTCGCCAATGCATACCATCACTGACAACAGACCGGCGGGTGGGGATTCGCTGCCGGCGATCGTGGGCGCCGCGGTGGGCATCGCGGGCCTCGGCGCGGCACTCGCGCTGGCCGACGTCCACTCACCGCTGCGGGCACCGTTCACGCTGTTCTTCCTGCTCGCGGCGCCCGCACTGGCCATAGGCAGCACGCTGCGCGGGCTGGACGCGCTGACCCGCCCGGTGCTGGCGGTGGCGGGCGCGCTCGCGCTGGATCTGCTGGTGGCGGAGGCGATGCTGGCGCTGCGGATGTGGTCGGCGCGCGGCGGTGTGGCGGCGGTGGGGGCCGTGAGCCTGCTGATCCTGGTGCCGACGCTGCTCACCCGCCTCGCACGGCGGCGACGCATGACACGAAGTCAGGACTGAAACAACGTGGACATCGGTGTGTACCGCCCGGGCGAGCTGACGGCGGCCGACCGGGCGGTGTGGACGGCCATGCAGTCACAGGCGCATCTGCTGGGCGCGCCGGAGCTGGCGAACCCCTTTCTGTCTCCGGAGTTCACGCTGGCGGTCGGCCGCTGCAGACGCGGGGTGCGGATCGCGGTGGTCCGGGAGGAGGGGGAGCCGGTGGCGTTCTTCCCCTTTCAGCGGACCCGGCTAGGGGTGGGGCGGGCGGTCGGTCTCGGCCTCTCGGACGCCCAGGGCCTGGTGCACCGGCCCGGCTTCCAGTGGGACGCCCGGGAGCTGCTGCGCGCCTGCGGCCTCGCCGTCTGGGAGTTCGACCATCTCGTGGAGGGGCAGAAGCCGTTCGAGGTGGGGGCCCGTGGCTCCTTCCCCTCCCCCGTGATCGATGTGGAGCGCGGCTATGAGGCGTATCTGGCCCGGCTGCGCGACCGGTCGCCGAAGTTCACCCGCACCACGCTGGCCAAGGAGCGCAAACTGGGCCGGGACGCGGGAGAGGTGCGCTATGTGCACGACGAGCGCGATCCGGCCGTACTGCGCACTCTGATCGGCTGGAAGTCCGCGCAGTACCGCAGGACCGGGCGCAGCGATCGGTTCGCCCATCCCTGGATCATCCGGCTGGTGGAGCAGCTCTTCCACACCCGCGCCGCCTCCTGCCAGGGTCTGTTGTCGGTGCTGTACGCGGGCGGGCGGCCGGTGGCCGCGCATTTCGGGCTGCGTTCGGAGCGGGTGCTCGCCTGTTGGTTTCCGGCCTACGACCCGGCATATGCCAAATTCTCGCCCGGACTTGTGCTGCATCTGCGGATGGCGGAGGGGGCCGCCGCGCAGGGTGTGGACTATCTCGATCTCGGGCGCGGTGAGAAGGAATACAAGGACTCCCTCAAAACACGCGATCTCAGCGTGTCGGAGGGGTGGGTGACGCGCCGCCATCCGGTGGCGCTCGGTCATCGGGCGCGCCGCGCTCCGGTGCGTGCGCTGCGGAATACGGTGGTTTCCCGGCCGGAGCTCTTCGGACCGGCCGACCGACTGCTCAAACGCATGGGCGGCCTTCGGGAAAGGAACCCACAAGGCTGACGAACAAAATTACCAAGGGGGGTGTAGCCGCAACAGGCTTGCCATAGAGTTTGCGACGTCAATTCCGTCGCACTTTCACCCGTGCCGGAACCATCATTCAATGCGGCTCCAGGGGAGGGGCTTCACAGCGTCGCGATGGTTCCCGGGGCGGGAAACGCGGTAGAGGGGTGCCGCGTCCGGCTGTCCCGGTGCTTTTCGGGGTGTGCCGTGCACGCGGGCCGCGAGGCCAGTAACACCAGCCAGCTCACTTTTCCTTGTACGGTGGTCGATGCCGTCATGGGCGGGCGAGAACCTCCCTTTCGAACCGGATACACCAAAGGACCGTCCGTGGGGCGGACGGTCCACCGGACGAGAGGGAAAACAGACTCATGAGTTCCTTTCTACGCCCGGCCGTGCCGGAAATCGATCCGGCGGCCGTTACGCATCCGTACCGCCCGGCGTCCTCTCATCTCGCGATAGCACCACCGGTGAGCGTCGTGATTCCGGCGATGAACGAGGCCGAGAATCTTCCGTACGTTTTCAAAACCCTCCCCGACTGGATCCATGAGGTGGTCCTGGTCGACGGCAACTCCACCGACGACACGGTCCGGGTGGCCCGGGAACTGTGGCCCGAGGTGAAAGTCGTCTCACAGTCCGGCAAGGGCAAGGGGGACGCGCTCATCACCGGATTCGCCGCCTGCACCGGCGAGATCGTGGTGATGATCGACGCGGATGGCTCCGCCGATGGAACGGAGATCGTCAGCTATGTGTCGGCGCTGGTTTCGGGCGCCGATTTCGCCAAGGGTTCACGTTTCGCCAACGGGTCCGCGAAGTCGTAGTCGCCCGGGGACGGCTCGGGGTTGCCCGCGCCCCAGCCCATGATGTGCTGGTTCTGCGGCATCGGGTGGCGGGACAGCAGGTCCGCCGCGGCCTTACGGCCGCCGTCCGTGCCCTGGTCGGCACTGTACTGAGTATGGGTGAACCCCCAGCCCGGACCCCTGACATCGCCCGTTCCCCGCGCCGACTCCGATCCGTGCGGCCCGTCGTCCCCGCCGGGCGGACTGGAGCACGTGGTCACCAGCAGCGCTGGCGTGGTCATGCCGACGCCGAGCAACGCGCCGGTCCGCCGACGCCTCTTTTGCCATAACCTGACCACCCCGCCCCGTTCCCTTCCCCAGCGCCCCACAAAGGGTAAGAGTATCCGTGAACGCCCCCATTCCGGTGGGCTTCCGTGGAACAGCTCGGTAAACGGCGACAAACCTTGGTGCGCCCTCGCCCTCCGTCCTGGATCATGGGGGCGGGTGCGCTGACCGACGCACCAGGCCCCCCCGTTCTCAGGAGGCAGACCCTGCCTACGACACCCGCCGAAAAGTCCCTTCCCATCCGGCTGAACGTCGATGACAGCGATTCGCCGTCGGATGTCGTCGACGCGCTCTTTTTGGGACGCTTCGCGACCGGCGAGCAGCCGTACGCCCGCAGTCACTCCGTCGACCGGGTGAGGTCGGGCGCCACGCTGCTGCCGCCGTCCGCGACCGTGCTCCGCGCGGCCCGCGACGACGACCGCAGCGCGACACTCGCCGAGGGCGACGGCTGGACCCTGCTGATCTCCCGGTGGAACCGGGGGGCGGATGTGACCGTGACCGCCGTCGACGACGCCCTGGCCGAGAAGGTGCTGCACCAGGCCGTGGACGGCGCGGAGGACGAGCCGGAGCCACAGCCGGAGAACGTGGCGATGGGATTCTGGTACGTCTCGCCGCGGCGTGGCCCGCACCGCACCACGCGGCAGATCTCGGCCGGGACCTGGGAGGAGATCCGCGGCAACTACACCGCGCCGGTGGCCGAGGCCATGGACGGGCTGATGAAGGTCACCCCGGACGACATCGCCGGCCGCCTCCTGCTGCTGCACGGCCCGCCCGGCACCGGCAAGACCTCGGCGCTGCGCACCCTGGCCCGCTCCTGGCGGGACTGGTGCCAGGTGGACTGCGTCCTGGACCCGGAGCGGCTGTTCACCGACGTGGGCTATCTGATGGACATCGCGATCGGCGAGGACGACGGCACGGCCAAGGGACGCTGGCGGCTGCTGCTCCTGGAGGACTGCGACGAGCTGATCCGCGGCGAGGCCAAGCACACCGCGGGCCAGGCCCTGTCCCGGCTGCTGAACCTGACGGACGGTCTGCTCGGCCAGGGCCGCAATGTGCTGGTCGGGGTGACCACCAACGAGGACCTGGAGCGGCTGCATCCGGCGGTGGTCCGGCCCGGCCGGTGTCTGGCCCGGATCGAGGTCGGCAAGCTGACCCGGCCGGAGGCGGTGAGCTGGCTCGGCGGTGAGGTCGACGACCGGGAAGGTGTCATCGGACGGGACGGCGCGACGCTCGCGGAGCTGTACGCACTGCGGCGCGGCACCCGGCCACCCGCCGTGCCGTCACAGTCGGCGGAGTCGAACGCGGGGCTGTACCTCTGAGACGCCGTACGCCGACGGGGGTACGGCGAGGGGGCTGCCCGGCTGCTCAGCCGTACCGCCCCCAGCCGTACGTCAGCCGGGCAGTCCCCAGCCGTACGTCAGCCGGGTCCCCGGCCGTATGTCAGCCGTACAGCTCCCGCAGCCGTACGGACAGGCAGGTCACACAGCCCTCCATCTTCTCGAACTCGCTGATGTCCACCGGCACCGGCTCATAGCCGAGGTCGGCGAACAGCTCGGCGCTGCGCGGTGCGCTCGCCGCCATCAGCAGCTTGCCGCCGCCGAGCAGCACCACATGGGCGCCGGACTCCTCGGGGACGGGGAGGAAGCGGGGGAACGCGGCCGGGTCGTCGACGAGGGGCGGGTAGCCGATGACGGTGCCGTCCGGCAGCGCGGTGACCGCCGACTTCAGGTGGAGCACCTTGCTGACCGGTACGGCCACCACCCGCGCGCCCAGCGGCTCCAGCGCGGCGCGCAGCTGGCGGATGCCGTCGCCGTTGGTGCGTCCGCCGCGTCCCGCGTAGAGGGTGTCGCCGATCTTCAGGACGTCCCCGCCGTCCAGCGTCCCCGGCTCGTGGATCCGGTTCAGCGAGCAGCCGAGGCCGGTCACGGCCGCCTCGACGGTCGCGGTCTCGGGCCTGCGGGACTCGGCTCCGGGGCGGCCGATCACCGCGACGTTCCGGTGGACGACCATGGTGTCCTCCACGAACACCCCGTCCGGGCAGTCGTCCAGCGCGGGCAGTTCGACCGTCTCCCAGCCGTGCGCGCGCAGCGCCACGACGTAGACCTCCCACTGCCGCAGGGCCAGCGCGGGGTCGACCGGGGTGCGGTCGATATGGGTGACGAGCCCGTCGGCGAGGCGGGGGCTGGGGCGCCGGACGAGGGCTTTGCGGCTGGTCGTACGGCCGGTCATGGGGTTGGGCAGCGCGCTGGTCATGGGGGACAGCATGTCAGGCGGGGTCACTGCCGGGGCCACCCCGGCCGGGTCACTCGGAGTCGCCGTAGACCGCCCGCAGGGCGTCCTCGACGGTGGCGAGGGCCGCCGCGCGGTCCAGGCCCAGCCGCCGCGCCCGCTGGGCGTAGGTCTGGGCGGCCTCGGCGGCCCGGCGCAGGGTCGCGTCGCCCGCCGCCGCGATGAAGGTGCCGTGGCGGCCGCGGGTCTCGATCACACCGTCCGTCTCCAGGGCCCGGTACGCCTTGGCGACGGTGTTCGCGGCCAGCCCCAGCTCCTCGGCGAAGCCGCGCACGGTGGGCAGCTTGTAGCCCACGGGAAGCGCGCCGGAGCGGGCCAGCTCGGCGATCTGCGCGCGGATCTGCTCGAAGGGGGCGGTCGCCGCGTCCTGGTCGACGGTGATCTGCAAGGCCACGTTGGGGCTCCTGGGGCGTGGGTGGGGGTGGGTGCGGGTGCGGGTGGGTGCGGGACGGTGTTTGTGGCACCCATTGTGTGCCAGGTCGAGGGGGACCGTGTGCCAGGCCGAGGGGAACGGTGTGCCCGGTCGAGGGGGAATCGCATGGCCCCGGTGATCTAGCGCACGAGCTGCGGGAATTGGCGGGCGAGCCGGGCTGACAGGCCGTAATCTGCGCAACCATGACCATGACTGTGCGCGATTTCCGGGCCACCGACGCGGAGGCCGTGGCGGCGGCGCGGCGCTCCGCCTTCCCCTTTTTGGTGACCACACCCCGGACGGTGGTCTGGACGTCGGAGAGCGCGCCCGTCGAACAGCACTACCGGCTGCTGGTCGCCGAGGCGGACGGGCAGGTGGTGGGCTCGAGCGAGGTGGGCGTCTTCCACGACAGCGACGAGCCGGGGCTGGCCTTCGCCAATACGACGGTGAGCGCGGAGGCGCGCGGGCGGGGCGCGGGTTCGGCGCTGGTGACCGCCGCGGAGGAGTATCTGTCCGGGCTGGGCACGGCGAAGATCTTCGCCTGGGCGCTGGACGAGGCGTCTTCGGTGACCTTCGCCGAGCGGCGCGGCTACCGGCGCGGCCGCTGCTCCCGTGTCCAGCGGCTGGACCTGACGGCGGCGGCGCTGCCGCCGCTGAGCGCGGGCGGCCTCCCGGACGGTCTCCCGGACGGGGTGGAGCTGCGCACGGCGGCGGACTTCGCGGACGATCCGCGTCCGCTGTACGAGGCGGATGTGGAGTGCACGGCGGACGAGCCGGGCGATGTGGACACGGCCGCGCCGCCGTACGCCGAGTGGCTGGCCCTGACCTGGGAACATCCCGCGCTCGATCGCGAGCTGACGTCGGTGGCGGTGGTGGACGGCACGGTGGCCGCCTACAGCGTGGCCCACACGGACGGCCGGGGCCGTTACTGGTCGGGCATGACGGGCACCCTCCGCGCCTTCCGCGGCCGCGGCCTGGCCAAGCTGACCAAGAACGACTCGCTCCACCGCGCCCGCTCGGCGGGCTGCCGGGAGGCGTTCACCGGCAACGACGGCGACAACGGTCCGATGCTGGCGGTGAACAAGTGGTTCGGCTACGAACCGGCGGCCACGGAGTGGCGCTATGTACGGGAGCTCTCGGCGTAACCCTCGGCGCCGGTCTCGGGAGGGCACGGGTCCCGCCCCGGACGTCTGCTCCTCCGGGGACCGTGCCCCGGGACCGTGCCCGGGGGGGATACGGCCCGACCCGACGGCCCACGGCGCGACCCCGAGCCGTCGGGTCGTCGGGTTGGCGGATCGGCGGGTCGGCAGGTCGGCGGGCCCGGACGACAAGCCCGTCAGTGGGTTCGGCGTAGCCCCGAGATGAGCAGCCCGACGAGATGACGCGCGTCGTAGCGGGGGTTGTTGCCAGCCCCCGCGCAGAGGCTGCCGACGCCGCGCATCAGCTCATAGGCGTCCTGGCCGGAGCGGATCTCGCCCGAGGCGACGGCGGCGTCGAGCAGCTGATCGCAGACGGGCAGGAGCCGGTCGATGAAGTACGAGTGCAGGGGGTCGAAGCAGGAGTCGTCGGACTGCAGCACGGCGGCGAGGCCGTGCTTGGTGACCAGGAAGTCGACAAAGAGGTCGATCCACCGCCCCAGTGCGGTGTGCGGGGTCTCGCCGCTCGCCAGCAGGGCGGGACCGGCCTCGGCGAGGGCCTCGACCTGGTGCCGGTAGACGGCGACGATGAGGTCGGCTCGGGTCGGGAAGTGGCGGTAGATCGTGGCCGTCCCGACACCGGCCTTGGCCGCGATATCGCGTATCGGCGCTTCCACGCCCGAGGCGACGAACACCGCGGCGGCGGCCTCGAGCAGCGCCTTCTCATTGCGCCGCGCGTCCGCCCGCTTGGGCCGGGCCGCGCGCTCCGCGTCTCGATCGTGGTCGCTCACCGCGCCCTCCCTTCGCGCCCGAGTCTAGCTAGCCGGGACAACGTCCCAGAACCTCCGACCGTCAGAGCGGGGTCAGCCGATCGGGCCCCTCGGGGGCGTACGCGATGGGGTCGTCCGGCTCATGCCAGTGGAGGGCGAAGCGGTGCCCCGCGCGATATGCCTCGAGGCCCGCGCGGCAGTACGCCACCATGTCGTCCGGCAACGCGTCCAGCGGGAACCAGCCCAGCTCCGAGCACTTCTCGGGCTCCCGATTGACGGGCTCAAGCCCGCCGTCCCCCCGCTCCCCCACCTCCGCCTCGAAGAACCACCCCGTACGGGCGTCCCCGGTCGGCGCCTTGTGCTGCAGCACGAGCACGACCCGCACCTCGTCCGGGCCGAGGCTGATCCCGATCTCCTCGGCCGCCTCCCGAAGCATCGCCGCACGCACGTCCTCGCCGTCCTCGACATGCCCGGACGGGGCATGCAGCAGCCCATCCGCATAGCCCGTGTTCGCCCGCCGCGCGAGAAGGACGTCCCCGCCCCGGCGCAGGATCAGATGCACATCGACGATCTCCCGATGCCGCCGAACCGGCGCGAGGTCCGCCACCAGGGCATACCGCTCGTCGTGCACGGCCCGCCCCCACAGCGCCGCGTCCGGCGCGAGCTGCTCGACCGACAGCCGCTCCGTCAACGGCCCGACCAGCGCGGACAGCTCGGCGGCCGTCAGCCCGACGGGCTCGGACTCGCCCCACCGCCCCTCGATCAGCACCAGCCGCCCACCCGGCCGCAGCAGCCGCACCCAACGCCGCAGCACCGCCCGCTGATCCGGCAGCATCCACAGCAGATGCCGCACCAGCACGACATCGAACCGCCCCTCCCCCACGGGCGGCTCCGCCGCGTCCCCGACGATCACACTGGCCCCCGTCCCGGCCAGCTTCGCCCGCGCCAGCTCGACCATGCGCGGCGACCGATCGACCCCCGTCACCCGATGCCCCCACTCGGCCGCGAGCAACGCGAGGCTCCCCGTGCCGCACCCGAGGTCCAGCACATCCACGGCCCGCCGAGGCAACCACCCCCGCAGCCGCCCGGCCCACGCGTCCCGCACGGCCGGGTCACGCAGCCCATGATCCGGCTCATCGTCGAAGCCCCCGGCGGCGGCGTCCCAGTAGGCGGCGGTCGAGCTCTCTGCACGCATGCCGCGATGGTCGCATCGACCACTGACAACGCCTGTCTCAGGGACTCCGGCGCAGCACGAGCGTGACGAAGCCCAGCGTGCCCCGGTAGCCGGACAGCCACTGGGAACGGTGCTCGGCGGCGACCTTGTAGGCGTCCAGGGCGTCGGGTTCCTCGCGGTGGTCCAGGGCCCAGCGGGAGAGGGAGCCGGTCCAGGACCACTCGTAGTCGTCCCACTCCCCGGCCGTGCTGACATGGCCGTAGACCGGCGTCCAGCCGTCCGCGACGACGCGGTCCACGGTGGTCGCGAGGTCCGCGTAGTCGTCCCAGGTGGCACCCAGCGCGGAGAGGGCGGCGGCGTCGGGTTCACGCTCCCAGAAGCCGTCGCCCACCAGGACATGGCCGTCCGGGGCGAGGAGTTCGCGCGCCGCCGCGAGGGTGGGCAGCAGACCGCCGAAGGCGTGCGCGGCGCCGACGCTCAGGACCACGTCGAAGCGGTGCGCCGAGGCGAAGACCGCGGCGTCCATCTCATGGAGGATCAGCCGGTCCGCGACCTCGGACTCCTCCGCGCCCTCGCGTGCCTGCTCCAGGGCCGCGGTGTGGATGTCCACCCCCTCGGCGCGCATCCACGGATAGCGGACCAGCAGCCGCCGCAACCATTCGCCGCCTCCGCAGCCGAGGTCGAGGGCGCGGTCGGCCTCGTCCGCCACCGCCCGGTCGAGCAGTCGGGCCACCGACTCGTCGGCGATCGGGGCGGCGATCGGATGGTCGGCGTGCGCGAGATGGGATCTCCGTTGACGGTCCATCCGCACAGCGTGACAAGACCCGTCCCCCTCCGCAGCCCCTTTTCCGGGCTTGGGTCGCCTCCGGCCACCACTGGGAGGTGCCCCCCGTCGGGGTGCCGAGGAGGTGCCCGACGGATCGCGCCGCCCGCGGCGGGCGGCTCCGCCACGTGGCAGGGCTCCGCCCCGGACGCCCGACTGCGGACCGCTGGCCACCCGACTGCGCGCCGCTGGCCACCCGCGAGTTGCGGCGGCGCACCCGCCGGCGGAGCCTCGTCCGGCCAGCACCGGGGAACAACGGAACGGCGGTTGGCGCAGCAGTTTCCCCGGCCCGGTGGGGTCGTAGAGGCCGGGCAGGGGCCCGGCGAGCATCTCCAGGATGAGGCCGTGGGCGGTGAGGTGGTCGGCGAGCGCGGGGAGTTCGGCGGCGTCGCGGCCCAGGCGCTTCATCTCGTACACGGTGAGGATGACCCGGCAGTGCGGGGCGTGCGCCTTGATCTCCCGGGCGGTCTTCAGCGCCTCCTCGAACTGGAGGCGGCCCCGTACGCGGGTGCTGATCTTCTCGCTGAACACCTTGTCCCTGGGGATGCCGTGCTTGGCGAGCACGTCGAGCTGGGAGTCGAGTTCCTGGCCGAGCGTGGAGCAGCGGGCGTAGCCGATGCGGATGTCCGCGCTGGGCAGGTCCGGGTCGCTCGGCGCCGGGGGCGGGGTGCCGGGTCGCCACGGCTGACCGGGCCTGCGGTCGGCGGGGGTGGGCACGGGACCAGGCCGCCGCCACTGGAAGAAGATCGTGCGCCTCGCCTTTCCCGGCAGGCGCTGACAGCCGAATACCGACACGCGCCGAGGTGGCGTTAGGCGGGCTGCAGAGCGGGTGTTGCCGGAGCGGCCGCGACCTTGCGGGTCTCGCGCATCATCAGCAGGCCGTTGACCACCATCAGTGTCGCGGTCAAGCAGTGGACGCCGAGCGCTGTGGCCACGGAGCCGTTATGGGCCAGCACGGTGGCCATGTCGCCGTACGCGGCGAGGGCCTCGACCAGCAGCACCCAGCCCAGCGCCCGGCGGTGGCCCGTCACCAGCAGGATGCCCAGGACCAGGGCCAAGACGACGTCGCGGATTCCCTTGATGATCAGGAAGCCGTCGCCGTCGCCGGACGGCCAGCTCGGCAGGCCGAAGCTCGGCGCCGTCGTCTCCGGGCTCAGGATGAACTCCATCCCGAACCAGAGGATGAAGAGGATGAAGGCGGCGGCCAGGACGGTATTGATCTTCTTCAGCGACATTGTCCTTCTCCTCGCGAGTCTTCGTCAGCTTGGTGAGCTTCGTGGAGCCCGGTGAGTCGTGTGGGGCCTGATCAGGCCGCGTGGACGCGGCTGATCGCGGGGCGTGGTTTGCCGGGATCGCAGTTGTGGGATCTGAGCGGCAGCCGCATTCCCGAATGTCGGGTTTTCGGTGGTCAGCCGCCCCCGGGGAGTGGGGATTGTGCGCCACCGGCGCGGCGTCGGCCCGCGGGGTCAGAAATCCGAAGCCCTCTCGGGCTCACCCCGACGGGGCGAAAGCCGTCGATATGCAGGGGCGAACCAGCGCATGTCGGGACAGCGGTGCTATCAGGCGAGGGCGGCGACCAGCAGGGTGAAGGCGGCGATGATGACGGCGACGCGGACGTAGTGGTAGCGGTTCCAGCGGTGCAGCTGCTGCTTCCAGTCGGCGGGCCGGTTGTCGGGGGTCCAGGTCCTGTTCCGGTTGTTGATCGGGACGAGCAGCAGTATCGACATGACCACGCTGACGATCAGCAGGCCGGCGGCGGTGACGACGAGTCCGGCCCCGCCGTGGTGCCATCCGGCGACGGCCCAGATCGCGCTGAGGACGAGCGAGCCTATGTACCAGAACGGCATCAGGGCGCCGAGCATCCGGCCGCCGTGGGCGTGGCCGAGCTGGCCGCTGTCCTCGGGAAGCGCGTCCAGGATCCGGTTCATGATGAAGGCGACGGAGAACTCCACCCCCACCATCACGCCGACGATCACGGTGGTGACGACCTCGAGTGCGTTGAGCATGATAACCCTCTTCGAATCTAGTGTTGCTAGCCGATGAGGCAACGCTAGTACTGCTGCCGCTCGATTGTCTAGTGATGCTAGGATCGTTTTATGTCGGTACAAGAACGCAAGCAGCGCGAACGGGCGGAGCGCGAGCGCCTCATCGTGGCGACAGCCCGCGAACTCGCCGAGCAGCAGGGCTGGGACGCGGTCACCACCCGCCAGCTCGCCGAGCGCATCGAATACAGTCAGCCCGTCCTCTACAGCCACTTCCGCGGCAAGCGCGAGATCATCGGCGCCGTCGCCCTGGAAGGCGCCACCGAGATGGCCGCGGCGGTGCGGGCCGCGACCTCCGCCGAGGACGACCCGCGCGCCCGGGTCACCGCCCTGGCCCGCGCCTACCTCGACTTCGCCGAGCACAACCCGGCGGTCTACGACGCCCTGTTCCAGCTCGACGGCGGCCTGGCGTACGCGCAGGAGGACACCCCCGAGCCGCTGAAGGACGCCTTCGCCGCCCTGCTCGAGTGCCTCGCCGAGGTCGCCGGGGACGGCATCGCCCCGGGGCTGTTCACCGAGGTGTTCTGGGCGGCCCTGCACGGGCTCGCCACCCTGACCCGAACGGGCCGCCTGCTGCCCGAGGACGCCGAGCCGAGGGTGGAGCTGCTGGTGGACCGGCTCGCCATGGTCTGACACACCATCCCGGCGGGCACGCAGCCGGGGCCCTCGGGCCCCGCCGCTGCCTGCCCGCCTGCCCGCCTGCGGCAACGCTTCCGGTCACTCGCGTCCACACGGCGCAGCCGCAGATCGCCGGGCCCCGTGCCCCAGACGGACACCCGCCCCGGAAGCTGCGATGCTCATTGATCACGACCCGATACGCGCCCTGACGCCGCGTCATTCGCCGGTGCCCTCGTCGTACTCGTCGAGGTGGACGGTCGCCGGGTCACGCAGTGGACGTAGGCACCCGGGTAGGCGATGACCACCTTGTTGGCGCGCGCAGCCCGTTGGTGCCTGATCGTGGAGTCGTCGGTGCCTTCCGGGGGATACGACATGGCGGAGCTGGGCCGCGTCCATGTGTCGGCGATCAGCGACGGGACTCCGTTCGCGGATCACCTCGGTGAGGCGGTCCTCGCCGTGCGCGAAGAGGTGCACCCGGGCAGCGGGCGGCTCGCGCTGGAGCTCATCTTCGGCTCCGGCCGCGTCCGGTGCGATACGTGGTCCGGAGATCTCCGCCTGTCCAGCAAGTGATCGGCGTGCCAGTCGAACCGGGCGACACCGCCGTAGCTCATGTCCGGGTGCGGTAAGCGCGCTGTCGGCATGCCCGTGAGCAGTATTTGCGGGGCCGTCCGGTGCCGGTTGGGGGGAGGGGGCGGCCGCACACGGCGCAGCTGCGGGTGGGGGCAGGATCCTCCGAGGTTTCGTCACATCCGAGTGTCCCGCCAATGCCCGTGGTGGCTGTTTCGTCACATGTAGGCGTGTCGTCGATCGTCGTGGCGAAGGTTTCGTCACGGTTGGCCCCGGGCAGGTCGGGCCGCATGCCTGGGGGGTGCGGAGGCTCGGGCGTTGGCGGGAGGCTCACGGCGATGTAGCCGAGGATGTGCTCCAGCCCGTTCCGGAACTGGTCGTCGCGGCTCAGGTGCGGCTGGTGTGACTCCGTCACGATCTTGGTGAAGATCGGGTACTTCCCGCTGTTCACCAGTTGGTTGATACGTGGAGAGCTTCGCGCCATCCACTCCGATTCGCTGAGCCCGCTGCGGCGGACTTCCTCGGCCGTGCTGATCTCCTCGCGGACGGCGCCCTCGATGTGGCTGTTCAGCATGGCCATGAGGCGGAGGTTCTCGTCTATCGAGACGTGGGCGTCGAGGGCGCCCATCACCCGTTCGATCAGCAGGAGCTGGTTGGGGCCGAAGCCGGGGAGTGACCGGTGCACGGTGGCGACCCACGGATGCCGCAGCCACATCGCGCGCAGCCCGTTGGCGTAGCGCGTGAGGTCCGCGCGCCAGTCGCCGGAGGGTACGCCCGTGATGTCGATCTCGCCCATCAGGTGGTCGGCCACGAGTTCGATGAGGTCGTCGCGGCTCGGGACGTATCGGTAGAGCGACATCGCGCCCGTACCGATCTCGGCGGCGATCCGCCGCATGGTGGCGGCCTCCAGCCCTTCGGCGTCGGCGATCCGGACCGCCGCCTCGGTGATCTGCGCGCGGCTGTAGGTCGGCTTCCGCCCGACAGCCGGGCGCTCAGGCCGCATCCAGATGTTCACGTACTCGGCATCGGCCACCGTTTCACCCTCCACTTGCGTACATGGTACTCAAAGGCCTAGCCTTCCCCGGAATCGCGTACGTGGTACCCAATGGAGGGGTGATGGCTGATCCGATCGTGATCGCCGAGGGGCTGCACAAGACCTTCGGCGACACCCATGCCTTACGGGGCCTGGACCTGAGCGTGCCGCAGGGCACGGTCTGCGGCGTGCTGGGACCGAACGGCGCGGGCAAGACGACCGCGGTGCGCATTCTGGCGACCTTGTGCGACCTCGATGCCGGGCATGCCCGCATCGCCGGATACGACGTCGTCGGAGAGGCCGACCAGGTGCGGGCCAGGATCGGGCTCGCGGGCCAGTATGCCGCCGTGGACGAGAAGCTCACGGGCCGTGGCAACCTGCGTATGTTCGGGCGCCTTTACCACCTGTCCCGGCGCGAGGCGCACCGGCGGGCCGACGAGCTCCTGGAGCGCTTCGGACTGAGGGAGGCCGCCGATCGTCCGGTCGCCGGCTACTCCGGCGGTATGCGGCGGCGCCTCGACCTCATCACCTGCCTCATTCAGCGCCCCGAGGTGCTGTTCCTGGACGAGCCCACCACCGGCCTGGACCCGCGCAGCCGCGGCGAGATCTGGGACAGCGTGCGCGAGTTGGTGACGGAAGGCACCACAGTGCTGCTCACCACGCAGTATCTGGACGAGGCTGACCATCTGGCCGACGACATCGCCGTCATCGACCACGGGCGGGTGATCGCGACGGGCACACCCGACGAGCTGAAGTCCACGATCGGAGACCGCCTCGATGTGACCGTCGAAGACCCCGCCGGGCTGCGTCCGGCGACGGCCGTACTGCATGCCCTGGCCGGGACCGATCCCTCGGTGGAGGGCGCCGACCAGTTGAGCGTTGCCCTGCCCGGCGGAGGCTTCCGGCTCGCCGACATCGTGCGCGAGCTCGACCGCGCCGGGGTCGCCGCGGCCGACGTGCGGCTGCGCCGTCCCACCCTCGACGAGGTGTTCCTGCGCCTCACCGGCCCGAAGGAGCACGTCCGATGACCGCCATCTCCTCGCCCCTGGGGCGCCTGCGCTGGACAATCGCCGACGGGCTGACCCTGGTCGGCCGCGAGTTGGGACGGTTGCGGCAGGAGCCCGGGCAGATCATCGCCGCGCTGGTCTTCCCGGTCATCATGGTGGTGCTGTTCGGGTACGTCCTCGGCAGCGCGATCGCCGTGCCGGGCGGTGGCGACTACCGCGAGTACCTCATGCCCGGGCTGTTCGCGATGGTGACCTTCACCGCGATGCAGGGAGTCATGGGGCGGATGGCCGCTGACACCTCCCGCGGTGTGATGGACCGGTTCCGGTCCATGCCGATGGCACGATTGGCGGTGCCGTTCGGACACACCGGCGCCGACTCCCTGATCGGCCTGCCGCTGCTCGCCGCCATGGCGGGGACGGGCCTGCTGGCGGGCTGGCAGCCGCACCGCGGCCTCATCCCCGCCGTCGAGGCGTTCCTGCTGATGATGCTGGCGCGGTACGCACTGAGCTGGGCGGGCGCCTACCTGGGCCTGCTGGCGAAGAACGAACAGACCGTCGCCCAGCTGGTGCCGCTGTTCCTGCCGATCACCATGATGTCCAACGCGTTCGTCCCAACCGACGGCATGCCGCGCTGGCTGCGGTTCCTGGCCGACTGGAACCCGGTGAGCGCGCTCACCGCCGCCGCCCGGGATCTGTTCGGCAATCCCGGGACGGCGACGTCCGGACACACGGCCTGGCCGCTCGCCCATCCAGTGGCCACAGTCCTGCTCTGGTCGGCCGCGCTGCTGGTGGTGTTCGTCCCGCTCGCACTGCGCGCCTACATGCGCACGGGACGGTGAAAGCCCGGGCCGGTCGGCCGAAGCCTCCTCGCCGTTGATTCGCGAAGGCGACCGCGAGGAGGCCGCGCCGCATACCACCTGGCCGGAGCTGTCCGAGAACAGAGCCTTGACGGTCAGTATGTTAGCGGTAACACTCCCCCTCGTGGACTCCTTGGAGCAACCGGAGCAACCAACGAGCACCCCCTCGCCATCCCCTCCTCCCCGACAACTCTTCAGCCGCGCCGCCGTGGCCGCCTCCTGCGTCGGCTTCGTTCTCATCGGCGCGCTCCAGGCGCTCTACGGGCCGTCGATCCCCGCCCTGCGCGACACCTACGGGCTGTCGCCGTCGGCGGCCGGGGTCGGGCTGAGCGCGCATTTCATCGGCGCGGTGGCGGGTGTCCTCGTCTTCGACCGGCTCTTCGGGCGGGTCGGCAACCGCCGGCTGCTGGGCTGGTCCTACCTGCTCATGGCGGGTGGCGCGGCCGGGTTCGCGCTCGCGCCCAGCTGGTCGCTCGCTCTGGGTCTGGCGTTCCTCGCGGGGCTGGGCTTCGGCGGGATCGACTACGGGCTGAACCAGCTCTTCGCCGTCGGCTTCGGGCACCGTAGCGCCGCCATGCTCAACATCCTCAACGCCCACTTCGGTATCGGCGCCGTCCTCGGTCCGGCCCTCATCGGCCTGGTCGGGGCCGCCCACTACCCCGCCGTCTTCCTCGGCTTCGCCGCGCTCACGCTGCCGCTGCTGCTGTGTCTGGCCGGGGTGCGCGACGAGGCCCCGCCGCGCGGTGGCGACACGGGGGCGGACGGGGACACCGACGCGGGCGCGGGCGCGCGCCGCCGGGTTCGCTCCCGCAGCCTCGCCACCGTCCTGGGCGCCTTCGTCGTCCTCTACGTCCTCCACGTCGCCATCGAGTCCGGCGTCGGCGGCTGGGAGCCGACCCATCTGGAGACCATCGGTTACGGGGCGACCGCCGCCGCCTCCGCGACCTCCGCCTTCTGGCTGATGATGACGGTCGGCCGCTTCCTCGTCGCCCCGCTCGCCCTCCGCTGGTCCGCCCAGGCGATCATCGCGGTGAGCTGCGCCGGGATGACGGGGTGTCTGCTGCTGGCCGCGATCCCCGCCGCGGCCCCGTACGCGTACGCGGGTGCCGGGCTGTTCATCGCGCCGATCTTCCCCACCGGGCTGCCCTGGCTGCTCCGGGCGGCGCCGAGCGCCCACCGGGCCGGGGCGCTGGTCATGGCGGCCTCGATGGTCGGCGGGGTCGCCGCGCCGCCCGCGCTCGGCAAGGCGATCGAACTCGCGGGCGTCCGCGCCGTACCGCTGATCCTCTGCGCCATCTCCGCGGTGTGCCTGATCACCACCGGATGGCTGATCCGCGCCGCGTCCCCGTCCGTACTCCCTACGTCACTCCCCACGTCACCCACACGCCCGACGTCACCCTCGTCCGTACCTCCGGCGTCACCCGGACGCCCCGCGCCACCGTCATCCGACAAGCCCGCCGCCGACGAACCCGCCCCCGCCGCCGAAAGGACCTCCTGACCCCCATGCCCCCCGACCTGCCCGCCCTGACGCTCTCCGATGACGGTTTCCTGCTGCACGGCGAGCCCTTCCGGATCCTCTCCGGCGCCCTCCACTACTTCCGCACCCACCCCGACCAGTGGGCCGACCGGCTGCGCAAGGCGCGGCTGCTGGGGCTCAACACCGTGGAGACCTACGTCCCGTGGAACCTCCACCAGCCCGCCCCCGGCACCCTGGACCTCGACGGCCTCCTCGACCTCCCCCGCTTCCTCGAGCTGGCCCACGCCGAGGGGTTGCGCGTACTGCTGCGCCCCGGGCCGTACATCTGCGCCGAGTGGGAGGGCGGCGGGCTGCCGTCCTGGCTGACCGCCCAGCCCGGTCTGCGCCCGCGCAGCCGCGACCCCCGCTTCACCGCCGCCGTGGACGCGTACCTCGATCTACTGCTGCCGCCCCTCGCTCCCCATATGGCGGCGCGCGGCGGCCCGGTGATCGCCGTCCAGGTGGAGAACGAGTACGGGGCGTACGGCGACGACACCGCCTATCTCGCGCAGCTGGCCGACGCGTTGCGCACCCGTGGCGTCGAGGAGCTGCTGTTCACCTGCGATCAGGCGGACAAGTCGAAGCTGGCGGCCGGGAGCCTGCCCGGAGTGCTCACCACCGGCACCTTCGGCGGCCGGATCGGCGACTCGCTGGAGGTGTTGCGCACCCATCAGGAGAGCGGGCCACTGATGTGCGCGGAGTTCTGGATCGGCTGGTTCGACCACTGGGGCGAGCCACACCACATACGGGCGGCGGACGACGCGGCGGCGGACCTGGACACGCTGCTGTCGGCGGGCGCGTCGGTGAACATCTACATGTTCCACGGCGGCACCAACTTCGGCTTCACGGCCGGCGCCAACCACGACCACGCCTACACCCCGGCCGTCACCTCCTACGACTACGACGCGGTGCTCACCGAATGCGGCGACCCGGGCCCCAAGTACGCCGCGTTCCGCGATGTCATCGCCCGCCACGCCGCCGTCCCCGACGAGCCCGTCCCGGAGCCCTCGCCCAAGCTGCCGCCGACCGAGGTCCAGCTCACAGCCTCGGCGAACGCCCTGGTCTGCGCCGAATTTCTGTCCCCCGGCGAGCAGTTCACCGACCCGCCCACCATGGAGCGGCTGGGCCAGGCGTACGGCTTCGTCCTCTACGGCGCGGAGCTGCCCGCGCTCGGCGACCGCGTCCTGCACTTCACGGGCGGGGTGGGCGACCGGGCGCAGGTCTTCGTCAACGGCGCCCCGGCGGGCGTCCTGGAGCGCGAGCGGCACGAGAACACGCTGCATGTGCGGAGCCCGGAGTACGGGGCCCGGCTGGACGTCCTGGTCGAGAACATGGGCCGGGCGAACTACGGACCGCGCATCGGCGACCCCAAGGGCATCACCGGCCCGGTCACCCTCGACGGCGAGCCCCTGGAGAACTGGACCTGCCACCCGCTCCCCCTGGACCACCTCCCCGAACTGCCCTTCCGCAGCACGGACACCCCCGTCGCCGGTCCGTCCTTCCACCGTGGCACCTTTACGGTGGACACCCCGGCCAACGCGTTCCTCGCCCTGCCCGGCTGGACCAAGGGTGTGGCCTGGATCAACGGCTTCAACCTCGGCCGCTACTGGTCACGCGGCCCGCAGCGCCGCCTCTACGTACCCGCGCCGGTGCTGCGGCCGGGGACGAACGAGCTGGTCCTGCTGGAACTGCACGCGGCGACGACACGGACGGTACGGCTGACGGACGAGCCGGACCTGGGCTGGACGGACGCGGCCTGAGACGCACGAGGCCTGAGACGCACGAGAGCTGAGACGCACGGGAGTTCAAACGCGCGAGGCCTGAGACGCACGAGAGCTCAGACGCACGAGAGCTCAAACGCACGAGAGCTCAAACGCACGAGAGCTCAAACGCACGAGGGGAGACACAACGGACATGGGCGGGCCGGAGGAGGAAGCGGGCGGGCCCCAGCGCGTCCGGCGGCGCCGGGCCACGGCGGGCGGCGGGGCCGTGATGGCCGACGTCGCCCGCCGGGCCGGGGTCTCCGGCCAGACCGTCTCCCGCGTTCTCAACGACCATCCCCGGGTCCGCCCCGAGACCCGCGAACGCGTCCGCGCCGCCATGCGCGAACTGGGCTACCGCCCCACCGCCAGCGCCCGCACCCTGGCCAGCGGCCGGAGCCGGACGCTCGGCGTGATCTCCTTCGACGCGGCCCGCTTCGGCCCGGCCGCCACGCTCGTGGGCATCAACGAGGCCGCGCAGGAGGCCGGTTACCTGGTCAGCGCGATCGCGCTCACCGCCGCCGACCAGGAGGCGGTGCGGGGCGCGGTCGACCGGCTGCTCGGCCAGGGCGCGGACGGCATCATCGCGATCGCCCCGCAGCGCTCGGTGGGCGAGGCCCTGGTCGAGGCCGACCACGGCATCCCCATGGTCACGCTGGACAAGAGCTTCGGCGCCCGCTTCCCCGTCGTCGCGGGCGACTCCGCGTCCGGCGCCCGCCAGGCCACGGAACATCTGCTGCGCCTCGGCCACCGCACGATCCGCCATATCGCGGGCCCGGTCGGCTGGATCGCCGCCGAGGCGCGGGTGGACGGCTGGCGGGCCGCCCTCAAGGACGCGGGCGCGGAGGCGCACGAGCCGCTCTTCGGCGACTGGAGCGCGGATTCGGGCTTTGAGCTCGGCCGCCGCGTCGCCCACGACCCGGACGTCACGGCGGTGTTCGTCTCCAACGACCAGATGGCGGTGGGCGTCCTCCGCGCCCTCCACGAGGCGGGCCGCCGGGTCCCCGAGGACGTCAGCGTGATCGGCTACGACGACATCCCGGAGGCGGCCCATCTGCTTCCCCCGCTCACCACGGTCCGTACGGACTTCGCGGAGATCGGCCGCCGCTGTCTGAGCCTGATGCTCGACCAACTGGAGCGCACCCCCGGGCCGGGGGTGCGGGTGACCATCCCTACGGAGCTGGTCGTACGCGAGAGCTGTGGGCCCGCCCCGGGATTTCGATGACGTACAGGTCATCTCAAATTCCTGCCACGGTCGAGGGCGGGGGCTGTGGGGTGGTGTCCCAGGCCGGGGCCGTGCCACTGGTACCGATACCGGAGAAGACGGACGGGCTCAGATGTTGATCACGGTCTTCCCGATCGTCCGCCTGCTCTCGGCCAGTTCGTGGGCTGCTCTCATCGTGTCCACACTCAGGCCGCTGAGCACCGTCGTGGCGATGGGACGCAGCCGGCCCGCGACGACATCCGCTGCCAGTTCGGCGAGGATTCTGCCCTGGCCGACGATGTCGCCACCGGCCATGATCCTGCTGAAGACGGTTTCGGTGTGCAGCGACACGGACTTACCGACGAGCGGTCCAAGATCGAGGGGACCGTTCAGATCGATGACGGCAAGGTGACCGAATGGCCGCAGGATCTCGGCGATCCAGCCGACATTGCCGATGGTCCCCGAAGTGGACAACACCAGGTCGATCCGGCCGACACCGGCGTCACGCAGTTGACCGGGCACGTCTCCGGTGTGGTCGACGACCACATCCGCTCCCATCCTCGTGCACCACTCGCGTGATTCGGGACGCGAGGCCGTGCTCGCCACCACGGCCGAGGTCCTGCTCTTCAGCAACTGTGTCGCCAGCGTCCCCACGCCGCCGGCGCCACCGACGATCAGCACCCGGTCGATTCCCGCCGCCAAGCTGTCATGATCGCGGAACAGTGCTTCCCAGGCCGTGAGGCCGCCGATGGGCAAGGACGCGGCGTCTGAGAAGGACAGCTGGTCCGGAATCCTCGCCACCACACGATGGTCGACCGTGAGCCGCTCCGCCCAGGCGCCGTCTCGTGTCATGTCTCCGGTGCCCATGACGCGGTCGCCGACTGCGAAGCCCGTGGCTTCCGGTCCCACGGCTTCCACCACCCCGGCGAACTCCCATCCCAGAATGATTCGTCCGCCCGGTTCGGCGCTGCGCAGCTGCCGGATCAGCGCCTCACCCGGATTGATGCCCACGGCGCGGATCCCGACGAGCAGATCCGTGTCGCGCAGCCGTGGTTCCGCGGCGTCGATGAGCTCGATGGCGAACGCGTCAAGCGAGTGGGCCTTTTCGTAAGCGAGGGCTTTCACGCGATGCTCCTGTCGTGCTGGGCCATGATCTTCACTGTTCAGTCCTGTTTGAGAGCGTGCAGGGCCGAGAGAGGGCCACCGCCGACCTGCATCAGCCGGCCGCCTTCCCGCAACGACCCGGCGTCCACCGGCGCGAAGCCGATCTCGTCGGCAACCGCACGGAAATCCCTTTTCGCGTCCGCGTCGTCGCCGGCGTAGAAGAGCAGCTGGCGGCCTTCCGCGTGCCGCGGGTCGGGCACGATGTACTGGGCGAACAGCGTGTTGAACGCCTTGACCACGCGTGCACCCGGAGCGTGACGGGCGACGAATTCACTGCCCGTGTCCGAACCGAGGTCGACATAGTCTCCAGGTGTCGGGCCAGTCATCTGGTTGCTGGTATCGACCAGGATCCGGCCGCCCCAGGAGGACACGTCGGCCAGCGCCGCAGGGACGTCCGGCCACCTGACTGCGAGGAACACCATCTCGGCCGCGGCTGCCTCGGCGACCGTTCCGGCGGTGGCCAGCGGCCCCAGCCGCGCCACCGTGTCACTCAGTGTGTCCGGGCCGCGCCTGTTGCTCAGGACGACGCGATGACCCGCCGTCACGAGATGCCTGGCGATGCCCTGCCCGATCGTGCCCGCTCCGATAGTTCCGAAGTCCATCAGCGTCTTCCTCTCGCAGGTGTTCAGGAGGGTTGAAGACCCAACCCGTCTCTTTGATGTCGTTCACCATCAAAATTAATGATGGTGATCAGCATCATTACCTGTCAAGCCGGAGCCCGTGGGGACACCTTTTTTGATGTCAGGTATCATCGCAATGGGCGAGATGTCGGCCTCGGCCCGCACGCAGCGGTGCCGTCTTGTCGAGGAGGTGTCCGAGGTGCCACGCATCACCCAGGAGCAGAAGAAGCTCAACCGCGAAAAGATCGTCAGAGCGGCAGGCGAAGGCTTCAGGCTGCACGGCATCGACGGGATCGGCATCGAGGAGCTGATGAAGACCGCCGGGATGACGCACGGAGGGTTTTACAACCACTTCTCCTCGAAGGAAGACCTCGCCCTCGAGGTCTACCGTCAGGGCTTCACCGACTCCCTCAACGCACTCGCCGCCATCCGCGAGGCACACCCCCGCTCCGCCCGGGCAGCCCTGAACGACATGGTCGACGTATACGTGACGGCCGCCCACCGCGATCACCCGGAAACCGGCTGCGCCTCAGCCGCCCTGGCAGTCGATGCCGGACGCCACGGCACCACATCTCAGGCCGAGTACCGACGCGGGCTTGAGGGATACTTCAGCGCCATCACCGAGATGGTGCTCGACCGCGCGCACCAATCCGGCACCGAACCGACTGCGGCAGAAGCCCGCGAACAGGCAGTGGCGCTGTTCTGCCAGATGGTCGGCGCGCTGGTGGTCTCCCGCGCTGTCGCCGAGGCCGACCCCGAACTGTCCGACGAAGTCCTGACAGCCAACCGCAAACAGCTCAGGCAGAGGTAAAGCAGCGGCCTCCCGCGCCGCGTCCTCGTCGGCCCCCGGACACCGTTCGCGGGCCCCTTCGGCCGCTTCGGCCGCTGCTTGCCGTATGGGCCGCGGTGTGGCGCAGTGCGCAATACCTCTCGTGCAGCACAAGCACGGTCAGCATTCGGCGGTTCAGCCGGTGGCGGGTCTCGTGGGGATGGCCGCGACTGCCGCCGCGGTCATCTGCCGTGCGGTGGTCACGAGGCTGGCGATCGCGTCGTCCGGGGTCAGGCCACAGAGGTCGATCAGGGCGAACAGCGACTCGGCGCTGATCACGAGGGCGAGACCGCGGACCAGTTGTTCCACGTCCGCGCGCTGCGCGGAGCCGCACCTGTCGGCCCACGGGGCAAGAGCGTGCTCGATGAGTCCGAAGCGGTGGGCGGGACGGTCCTTGGACATCGAGGGTTTCGCGATGGTCGAGGCGACGACCACCCGGACGGCACCCTGCCTGCGCAGCACCGCCCGGCCGAGAATCTCTGCGGCCTGACCGATCCGTTCGACCGGGTCGTCGCCGCGCGTCGCCGATCGCAGGACCGCGACCAGATCCTCCGTCATCACGGCGGCGCGCAAGAGTGAGAGGAGGTCGGGGAAGTAGCGATAGGCGGTTGCTTCGGAGACCCGTGCCTCGGCCGCGACTGCCGGCATCGTGATCTCAGCCCCGGTGTCGGCGAGATCGCGGGCGGCCGTGACGATCGCCGACCTGGTGCGTTCCATCTGGTTGCTGAGCCCGTTCGGGCGACTCCGCTCGGCCATGATCATCCTTCCGTGCCGACCGAAAGCATATCGGGCGAAGCCACCCGAGGAGAGTCAACTATTTTTTTAAGAGTCGACTTGCATAGATGTTCGGATCGACCATAAGGTCCTGGCGTTGGCAACCCCACCAGTCAGGGAGACTTCATGGCCAAGGTGTCGATCACCGGTCCCGGTGAGGGCGAGCTCATCGTCAACGGCCCGTCGACGATCCGGATCCTTGAGGACGGCAGCAACACCAACCACCGCCTGGGGATGGGTGAAATCACCATCCCCCCGCACACCGCTGGTCCTCCGCAGCACCGCCATGCACAGCACGACGAGGGCTTCTACATACTTTCGGGCAGCGTGCGGTTCACCGTCGGGCAGGACGACTACGACGCCGGAGCCGGTACGTGGGTCATGGTCCCGCCGGGCGCGCCGCACACGTTCGCCAACGTGACTGACGACGCGGCGGTCATGCTCAACACCTTCACTCCGGGCCTGTACGTGCAGTACTTCCGTGATCTCAAGGCCATGGTCGAGTCCGGGCAGCCGTTGTCACACGACGCCGTCGCAGAGGTCTGGACGAAGTACGGCACCGAACCGTCGACCGAGTACGCCTCGTGAACGTTCTCCTGGGGGCCAACGCTGTCGGCGCAGTCGCCGGCATCGCTTTCGCTCTAGTGGGAGGTGCACACCCGGCGGCGCTGAGTGAGAGCGGTACGCCGACCGCCGGCGAACGCTTCTACGGCTGGATGTACGCGACCAGGGGAGATGACGCCGACGCCGACCGGGCCCAGCCACCGCCGGTTCGCGATGCGCGGGGCGCAGGATTCGACCACCGCGATCGGAGCGGCGAAACTCCAGATCACGTGCCCCCCGACATAGTTCAGCAAACTCGCCGCATCGACGCCCAGGCCCGGGATGAGGGTGACCAGCGCCTGGGTCGCCCAGTCGGGACCATCGGCGTCGACCTCATTGTCGAACAGGGTCTGGTCGATCAAGCCGGCCTGGATCACCCCGAAGGCCGCGCTCAACAGCAGGATCGTTGGCCATCCGCGACCGGTACGCCGAGTGATCTCGCGGATGAGCACCGCGACGGTTCCGTAGAGCGGCGCGAGGATGAGCAGGCCCGCCAGCAGCTCCAGCGGCCGGCCAGTGCTTTCGCCGTAGCCGATGAGGTACTCCGCGCTGATCGGGGACAGCACCAGCAGGCCGGCCACGGCCGCCCAGCGGTGCCGAAACCGGAGCAGTGACCGGGGCAGTGCGGCGGGCGCGCATATTACGGGCATGAGGATCCTTTGGGGGCCGGGTCGTTATCGGTCCGATCGAGGCTAGAGAGACCGTCGGCGGTCGGGCATCCGTCTTCCGTCCAGGAGCGCATGACTTCCGTCTAGCCTCGCGCTTTCACGAGACGGGCTGTCCAGCTGGTGATCAAGAAAGCAGAAAGTGCCTCTGACCAGCGAGAATGAGGATTGCTGAGGTCCT
>NZ_JBHYVB010000167.1:16247-26126 GCF_042750115.1 Streptomyces sp. NPDC059455 | reverse complement strand
GGCGGGGCGCCCCCCGCCCCGCGGGGCCCGGGGGGCCGGGCCGCGGGGGGGGGGGGCGGGGGTTAACCACCCCCCCCGGCCCCGCGGGCGGCTCGCCCCGGAACGGCTCGCCGACGCCTTCCAGCTGACCCTGATGTCGGCCGGGCGCTTGGGCGCCCCCGACCCACTGACCACCGAGGAAGTCGTGGACCTCTTCCTGCACGGCGCGCTCGCGGCGCCCGGGGAGGCCCGGTGACCGGACCCGACGCGTACGAAGCGCTCCCGCACCGCCGCCGGACCCTGGTCACCCTCGCCCTGCTGGGCTGCGCCTTCCTGGCCATGCTGGACGGCACCGTGGTCGGCACCGCGCTGCCCCGCATCGTCGAGCAGATCGGCGGAGGGGACTCCTGGTACGTCTGGCTCGTCACCGCCTATCTGCTGACCTCCTCGGTCAGCGTGCCGGTCTACGGCCGCTGCTCCGACCTCCACGGCCGCCGCCGAATGCTGATCGGCGGGCTCGCCGTCTTCCTGATCGGCTCCATCGCCTGCGGCCTGTCCGCCTCCATGCCCGCCCTGATCCTCTCCCGCGCGCTCCAGGGCCTGGGCGCCGGATCCCTGCTGACGCTCGGCATGGCACTGGTCCGCGACCTCCACCCGCCGTCCCGCCCCCAGGGGCTGATCCGGATGCAGACGGCGATGGCCGCCATGATGATCCTGGGCATGGTCGGCGGCCCGCTCCTCGGCGGGTTACTCGCCGATCACATCGGCTGGCGCTGGGCGTTCTGGCTCAACCTCCCGCTCGGACTGGCCGCGGGCGCCGTCATCGCCCTGGCCCTGCCCGACCGCCGTCCCGCCACCCCGCCGTCCGGCCGGCTCGACGTGGCGGGGATCCTCCTGCTCGCCGCCGGGCTCTCCCTCGCGCTGACCGGCCTCAGCCTCAAGGGCAACGCGACCGCCACGCATGCGCCCTCCTGGACGGACCCGGCCGTGCTGGGCTGTCTGCTCGGCGGTCTGGCGCTGCTCACCACGCTCGTACCGGTCGAGCGACGGGCCGCCGTCCCCGTCCTGCCCCCGCGGCTGTTCCGGCACCGCACCTACACCGCCCTGCTGACCGCCGGTTTCTTCTTCCAGGTCGCCGCGCTGCCGGTCGGGATCTTCCTGCCGCTGTACTTCCAGCACATCCGCGGCCACTCGGCCACCGCCTCCGGTCTGCTGCTGCTCCCCCTGCTCATCGGCATGACCCTGGGCAACCGGCTCACCGCCGCCACCGTGCTGCGCAGCGGGCACGTCAAACCGGTCCTCCTGATCGGCGCGGGGCTGCTCACCGCCGGTACCGCCGCCTTCGCCGCCCTGCGGGCCACGACGCCTCTCGCCCTGACGTCCGTTCTGCTGCTGCTCGTCGGGCTCGGCGCCGGACCGGCCATGGGAGGACTCACCATCGCCACCCAGAACGCCGTCCCGCGTGCCGACATGGGCACCGCCACCGCGGGCTCCGCCCTCACCAAGCAGATCGGTGGCGCGGTCGGCCTGGCCTGCGCCCAGTCCCTGATCGGCCACTCCGGCGCGGCCGCGCCCACCGCCACGGCCATCGGCACCACCGTCGCCTGGAGCGGCGGCGCGGCCGGGCTCCTCGCCCTCGGGGCACTGCTCCTCATGCGCGACATTCCCATCGCCACGGCCGGGAAGCGCCCCGGCGCGCCCACTCCCCCGTCCGCCGTCTCCGCGGCCGGGACACCCCGGTAGCCACCTGTCGGACGTTTGCGGCACAGCCGGCCGATCGCACTTGACCTCAAGCGCTTCAAGTGTCGGATGCTCGACATATGACAGCGACAGAGGCGGAGGTCCGGGGCTCCCCGATGACCATCCAGCAGGTATCGCGACTGAGCGGCCTTTCCGAGCCGACACTGCGCTACTACGAGAAGATCGGCCTGATCCCCGCGGTGGACCGGGACCGGGACAGTGGCCACCGGCGCTACCACCCCCGCGTGGTGGAGATGATCAGGTCGCTGGGGTGTCTGAGATCCACCGGCATGAGCGTGCAGGACATGCGTGCCTACCTCCGCCATCTCGACGAGGGCCCGCAGGGCGTGGTTCCGCTGCGCGACCTCTTCCAGCGCAACGCGGACCGCCTGGAGCATGAGATCGCGCTCATGGAGGTCCGCCTGCGCTATCTGCGACTCAAAGCGGACATGTGGGACGCCCGGGAGCGCGCCGACACCGACGCGGAGCGACAGGCGGTCGACGAGCTCGTGGACGTCATGGACGCGCTGTGACAGAAACCGTTCGGGAAGGGAATCCAGAGCGAACCATGGAAAGCAAGACGATCCCCATGTCCGCTGACGCCGGTGCCGACGCCGGTGGTGGCGAACTCGTCCTGGTGACAGGGGGCAGTGGCTATGTCGGCACCCATGTGATCAGCGGCCTGCTGCGGAGCGGCCATCGGGTCCGCACCACGGTCCGCGCGCAGGGCCGGGGCAGCGGTGCCGCCGCGAGCGTCCGGTCGGCCATCGCGGCCTCCGGTGTCGATCCCGGCGGGCGGCTCGACATCGTCAGCGCCGACCTGACCGCGGACGACGGCTGGGACGACGCGATGGCGGGGTGTACCCGCGTCCACCACGTCGCGTCGCCGTTCCCCTCCGTCCAGCCGGACAACGCCGACGACCTGATCGTCCCCGCGCGGGACGGCACCCTTCGTGTGCTGAGGGCCGCACGGGACCACGGTGTGAAGCGGGTCGTGATGACGTCCTCGTTCGCCGCGGTGGGATACAGCCGCAAGGACGGTGACGAATACGACGAGAGCGACTGGACCGACCCCGAGGACGACAACCCGCCCTACATCCGCTCGAAGACCATCGCGGAGCTGGCCGCCTGGGACTTCGTGGCGAAGGAGGGGGACGGCCTCGAACTGACGGTGATCAACCCGACCGGGATCTTCGGTCCGGCACTCGGCCCCCGGCTGTCCGCCTCGACAGAACACGTCCGGGCGATGCTGGAGGGGGCGATGTCGGCCGTCCCCCGCGCACACTTCGGCATGGTGGACGTACGCGATGTCGCCGAACTCCACCTCCGGGCCATGGCACATCCCGCCGCGGCCGGACAGCGCTTCCTCGCCGGCGGCGACCGGGCCGTCAGCTTCCTGTGGATCGCCCGGGTGCTGGCCGACCACCTCGGAGAGCGCGCCGCCCGGGTGCCCACGCGGGAGTTCGACGACGAACGAGCGCGGGAAGCGGTCGGCGTGACGGAGCGGGTACCGATCCTGCGCACCGAGAAGGCGCGTTCGGTATTCGGCTGGACCCCGCGCGACCCGATGCAGACCATCCTCGACACCGCGGAGAGCCTGTTCCGCCTGGGCCTGGTGAAGGACTGACCGGTGAAGAGCTGACCGGTGAAGAGCTGACCGGTGAAAGGCTGATCCGCCCCTGGCCCGTACCGCCCCGCCGTCCATCGGTGTTCCACCACCGTGGGCTCCCGGGCGGGGGCGGTAAGGTCGGCGTCATGGAGTGATGACCCGGCACACCGACCGTATGAACGCCGCCGTCAGAGCCTGTGCTCCGGCGTGTGTTCGGTGTGCCCGCGGCACCCGTCATCCACTTCACACGATCGGATCCGTATGACCGACGACATGTTCCTCGACGATGTCGCCGAGCGACTCGCCACCCTGCCCGCCGTGCGCGCCGTCACCCTCGGGGGCTCGCGTGCCCAGGGCACCCACACCCCGGAGAGCGACTGGGACCTGGCCCTGTACTACCGGGGCGGCTTCGACCCGGCCGCTCTCCGGGCCGTCGGCTGGGAGGGCGAGGTCTCCGAACTCGGCGAGTGGGGCGGTGGTGTCTTCAACGGGGGCGCCTGGCTGACCATCGACGGACGGCGCGTGGACATCCACTACCGCGACCTCGAGGTGGTGGAACACGAACTCGCCGAGTCGCGGCAGGGCCGCTTCCACTGGGAGCCGCTGATGTTCCACCTCGCGGGCATCCCCAGCTATCTGGTGGTGGCCGAACTCGCCCTCAACCAGGTGCTGCGGGGCACCCTGCCCCGTCCCGAGTACCCGGAGGCGCTGCGTGAGGCGGCACCCCCGGTGTGGCGCGGGCGCGCGGCCTCGACCCTGGGGTACGCCTCGGCGGCGTATGTGGCACATGGCCGGGCCACCGAGGTCGCGGGGGCGGTGGCGACCGCCGCCCTGCAGACGGCACACGCGGTGCTGGCGGCGCGCGGTGAGTGGGTGACCAACGAGAAGCGGCTCCTCCAGCGGGCGGACCTGCGCGCCGTCGACACGATCGTGGCGGGGCTGCGGCCGGAGCCCACCGCCCTGGCCGAGGCGGTCGCCGCCGCGGAGGCGCTGTTCGGGGCCGCTGGCTGAGCGGTGGCCCGGGGGCGGAGCGCGCCCGCGCCCCCGGGTCCGGGCCAACCGAGGCTCCGGGGCATCCCCGCTGGTCCTTCAGCCGCGCCGGGTGAGGATGCTCAGCGCGTTGGCCGCGACGATGGCGCCCACGCTGATCCACTCCGTCCATCCCAGGCTCTGCCCCAGGCCGACCCAGCCGACCAGTGCGGCGAGGACGGGGTTGACGCTCATGAAGAGCCCGAACGCCTGGGCGGGCACACGGCGCAGCGTGAACAGGTCCGCGAGGTACGGCACGGCCGAGGAGAGGACACCCGCGATGATGGCGTACGCCACGGCGCTCACGGTCGGCGGCTGGTGGACGGCGACGGCGATCCCGACCGGCAGGAACATCAGCGCGGAGATCCCCGCGGCCGCCGCCGACCCCTGGGCGCCGGGGACCCGCCGCCCCACGGTGCGGTTGAGCAGGATGTACGACGCCCAGCACACGGCGGCCAGCAACCCCAGCCCCATGCCCAGATAGTCGGCCGAGGGCCGCGGACGCATGAGGGTCACCACGGCGGCCGCCGCGACCAGCGCACAGCAGGCGTCCACGCGGCGCCGTGAGCCGGCGAGCGCGATGCACAGCGGGCCGAGGAACTCCAGGGTCACCGCCAGCCCGAGGCCGATGCGGTCGATGGCGCTGTACAGGGACAGATTCATGGTGCCGAACACCACGGCGAGCCCCACCACCGGCCGCCACTGCCACCAGGTGAAGCTCCGCAACCGGGGCCTGCCGACGGCCAGCAGGACGATCGCGGCCACGTACTGGCGGACGGCGACGACCCCGACCGGGCCGATGACGGGGAAGGCCTGGGATCCGATCGCGGCGCCGGTCTGGTTGGACAGCCCGCTGCCGATCATCGTGGCCACACCGGCGAACCGCCGTCCCGTCGGCCGCTGATCAAGGTCAGGGGCCAGGCCCTGCTCCAGGCTCGCGTCCAGGCCCGGCCCCGAGTCGATGTCGGAGCCGGAATAGGAGTCGGCAGGGGTCGGCGCGGTCCGGTGTGTGGTTTCCGTCGCTCGTGGGGACGGGGGGCGTGACGCGGGGGCGAGTCGCATGCGTCGATCGTGCGCCCGGCCCATGCATGCGCAAAATGCGTCTGGCGCGCTATCTATACGCTGGACGTATGGATGTGGAGTTGCGGCAACTGCGCTGCCTCGTGGCGATCGTCGACGAGGGCACCTTCACCGACGCCGCCATCGCGCTCGGCGTCTCCCAGGCGGCCGTGTCCCGGGCCGTGGCCGCGCTCGAACGCGCCCTGGGGACACGGCTGTTGCGGCGCACCTCCCGTGAGGTGACCCCGACGGGCACCGGGCTGCGCGTGGTGGCGCACGCCCGGCGGGTGCTGGCCGAGGTGGACGGCCTGATCCGGGAGGCCGTATCGGGCCACGCCCATCTGCGGATCGGCTACGCCTGGTCCGCGCTCGGCCGTCACACCCCCGCCTTCCAGCGCCGCTGGGCCCAGGCGTACCCCGAGACGGAGTTGCACCTCGTCCGCGTCAATTCCGCCACCGCGGGGCTGACGGAGGGCGCCTGCGACCTGGCCGTGGTGCGCAGACCGCTCGACGAGCGCCGCTTCGACTCCGCCATCGTCGGACTGGAGCGGCGGCTGTGCGCCGTGGCCGCCGACGACCCGCTCGCCAGGCGCCGCTCGGTCCGGCTGGCCGACCTCAGCGGACGCACCCTGCTGGTCGACCGGAGGACCGGCACCACCACCGCGGAGCTGTGGCCGCCCGACTCCCGGCCGGCCACCGAGGAGACTCACGACGTGGAGGACTGGCTCACCGTGATCTCCGCGGGCCGCTGCGTCGGCATGACGGCGGAGTCCACCGCCAACCAGTACCCGAGGCCCGGAATCGCCTACCGGCCGGTCCGCGACGCCGAGCCGATCGCGGTACGCCTCGCCTGGTGGCGGGACGACCCGCACCCCGCCACCCAGACCGCGGTCGAGCTGCTCACCACCCTCTACCGCAACGGCTGACCCCTGCCCCCGGCCCTCCGGCCCCAGCCCTCCAGATGGACTGTTCCGGATAATCCAGTACGGATCGAATTGTTACCCTGGGCCATATGACCGCCATGGCGCCCACCAAGACCGAACCCGACCTGTCGTTCCTCCTCGACCACACCAGCCACGTCCTCCGCACCCAGATGTCGGCCGCGCTCGCCGAGATCGGGCTGACCTCGCGGATGCACTGCGTACTGGTCCACGCCCTGGAGGAGGAGCGCACCCAGGCACAGCTCGCCGAGCTCGGCGACATGGACAAGACCACGATGGTGGTGACGGTGGACGCCCTGGAGAAGGCGGGCCTCGCGGAGCGGCGTGCCTCGACCCATGACCGCCGGGCCCGGATCATCGCGGTCAGCGAGGAGGGCGCGCGGATCGCCGAACGGAGTCAGGAGATCGTGGACCGCGTCCACCGTGAGGCGCTGGCGGCGCTCCCCGAGACCCAACGCGCCACGCTGGTAAGGGCGTTGACCCGGCTGTCCGAGGGACATCTGGCCACGCCCGCCGAGAGCCCCCGCCCGGCCCGGAGGGCACGGCAGCGCGAGAAGTAGAGCGGAGACACCCGCGCGGCCGGCCACCCGGCCACAAATAGAGCCGAAACAAATAGTCCACAACAAAACCATCTGCTACGGTCGCTCCTGTCGCGCCTACTGACAGGAGTGTCCGCATGTCCGCCACCTCTTCCGCCCCGACGCCTCCCCGCGTCCCCCCGGCACGCCAACTGGCCCTCGGGGTCATCGCCACCGGCATGCTGATGGTGATCCTCGACGGCAGCATCGTGACCGTGGCCATGCCCGCCATCCAGAGCGATCTGCGGTTCTCCCCCGCCGGGCTCAGCTGGGTCGTCAACGCCTATCTGATCGCGTTCGGCGGTCTGCTGCTGCTCGGCGGCCGCATCGGCGATCTCATCGGCCGCAAGCGCGTATTCCTGACCGGCACCGCGGTGTTCACCGCGGCCTCGCTGCTCGCGGCCGTGGCCACCTCCCCCGCGACGCTGATCGCCGCACGGTTCCTCCAGGGGGTCGGCAGCGCGATGGCCTCCGCGGTCAGCCTGGGCATCCTCGTCACGCTCTTCACCGAACCCGCCGAACGGTCAAAGGCGATCGCCGTGTTCAGCTTCACCGGCGCCGCCGGTGCCTCGATCGGCCAGGTACTCGGCGGCCTCCTCACCGACGCGCTCAGCTGGCACTGGATCTTCCTGATCAATCTGCCGATCGGGCTGCTGACGCTCGCGGTCGCCATCCCCGTCCTGCCCGCCGACCGCGGGCCGGGCCTCGCGGCCGGCGCCGATGTCCTCGGCGCCCTGCTCGTCACGGCCGGACTGATGCTGGGCATCTACACCGTGGTCAAGGTGGCGGAGTACGGCTGGACGGCGGCGCACACGCTCGGCCTCGGCGCCGTCTCGATCCTCCTGATCGCCCTGTTCCTGGTCCGCCAGGCCACTGCCCGCACCCCGCTGATGCCCCTGCGGATCCTGCGGTCGCGCGGGGTGGCGGGGGCCAATCTGGTCCAGCTCCTGATGGTGGCCGCGCTCTTCTCGTTCCAGATCCTCGTCGCCCTCTATCTGCGCAATGTGCTGGGGTACGACGCCACCGGAACCGGTCTGGCCATGCTCCCGGCCGCCCTCGCCATCGGCGCGGTGTCCCTCGGCGTCTCGGCGCGGCTCAGCGCCCGCTTCGGCGACCGCGCGGTGCTGCTGACCGGGCTGGTCCTCCTGACCGGCGTCCTCGGCCTGCTCATCCGCGTCCCCGTGCACGCCCGCTACGTCCCCGACCTCCTCCCGGTGATGCTGCTCGCCGCCGGTTTCGGGCTGGCGCTCCCGGCGCTGACCAGCCTCGGCATGTCCGGTGCGAAGGAGGGCGATGCCGGGCTCGTCTCCGGGCTGTTCAACACCACTCAGCAGATCGGCATGGCGCTGGGCGTCGCGGTGCTGTCCACCCTGGCCGCCTCCCGTACGGACGCCCTGCTCGCCCGGGGCGAGAACCGGGCCGAGGCGCTGACCGGCGGCTACCACCTGGCCTTCGCCGTCGGAGCGGGGCTCATCGTGGCGGCCTTCGCCGTGGCGTTCACCGTCTTGCGGCGGCCCGCGCGGAAATCCCCCGCCGCACCGACCGCACCCCGGAACGCCAACCCGTCCGCCACACCGGTCACCACCCCCTGACCCGCGCTCCCCGCCTCCACCACCGGCGAAAGGTCCGCCCTCATGACGACGACCGAAGGCAAGAATCCGACGAGTGGCGCCGGGACGAAGCCCGGTGCCGGACCCGCGCCCAGGGTGCTCACCGACGACGAGTTGTCCCGCATCCTGAGCGACCAGCGGTTCGGGGTGCTCGCAACCATCAAACGCAGCGGCCATCCCCAGCTGTCGACCGTGCTCCACCAGTGGAGTCCCGAGGAGCGTGTGCTGCGCGTCTCCTCCACCGCCGATCGGCTCAAGGTGCGTCAGCTGCGGCGCGACCCGCATGCCGCCGTGCATGTGGGCGCGCCGGACGGCTGGTCGTTCGCCGTCGCCGAGGGCGAGGCGGAGGTATCCGAGGTGACGGCCGCCCCCGGGGACGCGGTCGGGCGGGAACTGCTGGCCATGACGCCGGGTTTCGCCGATCCCCTTGATGAGACCGCCTTCCTGGAGCAGTTGGTGGCGGACCGGCGCGTAGTGATCAGGATCCGGGTGTCCCGGCTGTACGGGACGGCCCTCGACATGGCCACCACCTGACCGCATGGCCACCACCTGACCGCCGGCCGCGCCCCCGTGGCAAGCGGGCTTCCGGCCTGGGGGACGATGAACATCGCGTCCGGGCCGTGCGTATCGGGGATGTGAACGCACCTGGTGAGCGCGCCGGGTGACCGGTGAGGAGGGCTCGGGTGTCCGCCCCTTGGACGAGGAGAGATACCGTGAAAGCACATCGTCTGCCGCCCCGCCCGCGGCGGATCGGCGCCCTGGCCGTCGCCACCTCGGCGCTCGTCCTCGCCACGGCGGCCCCCGCCCTGTCCCACACCGAGGTGAGCGCCTCCGACTCCCGCGCCCTGGCGAGGAATGTCACGCTGACGTTCGAGTCGGAGGCGGAGGACAAGGGGGCCGGTTTCACCGAGATCCGGACCGTGCTGCCCAAGGGCATCGACCCCGGCGATGTGGAGCTGAAGCAGGCCCCGAAGGGCTGGAGGCTGAAGCCCACCGATGACGGCTACTCCGTCGGCGGCCCGGCGCTCGCACCCGGCGAGAACTCCGAACACAGCGTAGTCGTAAGGCAGTTGCCCGATGCCACATCGCTGGCCTTCAAAACCGTGGACACCTACGAGGGCGGCAAGGTGTCCCGGTGGATCGAGGTGGCCCGCGCCGGAGAGCCGGAGCCGGAGAATCCCGCCCCGCTGCTGAAGCTCAAGGCCGCGGCCGCCGACGCCACCCCGGACGCCTCGCCCTCGGCCACGCTCTCCCCCCCCCCCCCGGAGGGGGGGCCGCGACCCCCCCGCGCAGCGCCCGCCAAAGCCCCGCACGCCCCCCCCCGGAACCCCCGG
>NZ_JBHYVB010000167.1:0-16237 GCF_042750115.1 Streptomyces sp. NPDC059455 | reverse complement strand
GCGCCCGCCCCCCCCCGCGCGGCCCCCCCCCCCCCCCCCGGCCGCCTCGCCCGCGGCCTCGCTCACCCCGACGCCGGAGAGCGCGGCGCCGAGCCCGGACGGCAAGGAGCCTTCGAAGGCCGCGACGTCCGACGGCGGATCCGCGTGGCCCGCCGTGGGCATCATCATCGGCGTCTGCCTGTTCGCCCTGGCCGGAGGGTTTGTGCTGTTCCAGCAGCGGCGCGGCTCGGGCGGCTCGGGCGGCTCGGGCACCGAATGATCCGAGGGGGGCGTCAACGAGCAGTCTCCTGTTACCAGTTGAAGACCCAGCAACCTCGCGCTCGGAGACCCCATGACCGTCAACAGTCCGGCATCCTCGCCCTTCACCGAGACCACGGGGACGGCCCGGAGCGCCGCCCTCGACGCGCTCACCACGTCCGGTCCGGTGCAGCGATTCACGTTGTTCAATGGTGTTCCGGTGTGGCTGGTCACCGGTTACGCGGAGGCCAGGGCGCTGCTGGCGCATCCGGCGATGGTCAAGGACCGTGGGGTGGTACCGCACGCGAAGGCCACACCGGCCGACCTGCACGCCGCCATGTACACCAGCCTGTTGACCGCAAACCCGCCCCATCACACCCGGCTGCGGAAGCTGGTGACGGCGGCGTTCACGGTCCGCCGCATCGAGACGCTCCGGCCCCGGGGTGCAGGAGATCACTGACGGCCTGCTCGACGCGCTGGGCGAGGCCGGTGCTGAGCCTGAGGCCGGTTTCGGCGAGGCAACCGTCGAGGAGATCGGGCCGGTACTGGATCTGCCGAAGGCCGCAGCGGAGGGTGCGGGTGAGGTGGGCGGCGTCGGTGAAGGCGGTGTTGGCCAGCGGGGCGCGCCGCGGCAGAGACCAGATCCCCTCTACGGGGTTGAGGTCGGCTGCGGCCACCGAGAACATCTGGCGAACCGTCGCAGCGGCGGTCGTGCCGGCGGTGGAGTTCCGCATACCCGCGATGGATCACCCGACCGAGGCCATCGCCCGCTCCAGCCAGCGCTGGAACGTCTGGATGCGATGATGCCCATCAACTGGCGGGGCAGCCGCCTCGCCGACTCGGAGATGATCGTGCTGATGCAGGAGGGCGTTCCGCTGGCCTGGGTGCCCCCGGCCGACGTCATCCAGCAGCTGCTCACCGCCGACGACCCAGCCTCCCGTGCGCAGGTCATCGACAGCTGCCGCCCGATGATCCTCGCCTCCTGCGAGGCGGCTCTCGCATCTGTCACCGACACGCGGTTCAGCGCGCAGAAGGCACCGCTCGAAGAGTGCGTCCGCATGGCTGAGTACGGCATGTTCAGCGGCGCCCAGGCACTGGCTGCCAACGCGTGGGACACCCTCATCCGCGGCCTGGCCTTCGCCAATCCCGGCTGGCTCAAGCCCAGCGGCCAGTGGCCGGGGTACCCCAAGGTCCTGGAGAACATCCCGGCCGTGGGGGACGACGATCCCACGATCCGCCAGTTCCGCGAGGAAGCCTTCCTGCCGTTTCCGCGGGCTCTGGAAGCGTTCTGGCCGCCGGCCCCAGTCCCTCAGAACTTCAACCGGCACGCCACGGCTCACGCAGCCGCGACCGCCCAGTACACCCCGGTCAACGCCGTGACCGCGGTCATGCTTGCCGTCAGCGTGCTCCGCGACATCAACGACATGGGCTACCCGATACAGATGCACGCCTGAGCCGGTTCACAGCCGGGCCCGGTCCTCCCACGGGAGGTTCGGGCCCGGCTATCGCGCGAGGGTGCAGATCGCACCACTGCTGTGGATCGGCGTCAGGCACGTGAGCTCCCCGAGCCCACGGCCGTCGCGCAGGACATCCTGGGACGTGATGCTCCCGGTGATGGTCACTGAGGTGGTGGAGGCGGTGATCGACGTCTCGTGCGTTCCCGGACGGGCGGTAGAGCTTCATCGGCCCCGTGCCTCTGGAGGCGGTCGTGGGCGGAATGTGCGCTCTTTCGGCGCCCGGGCGCCGGGGCATAGCATGTCGAAGGGCATGATGAATCATCGGGGGCTCGATGCATCGACCGCTGAGCCGTAGAACCAAGCGTCGACGGGCGGACAGGGCCGAGACGGGCGTCGCATCCGCCAATCACTTCTCCGGGTCGGGCGCTAGCGTGGTGCAGGCCGGATCGATTTCCGGAGATGTGATCTTTCAACAGGCGTCACACCAGGTGCCGACTCCTCGGCAGATTCAGCAGAAATGCGTAGGGTTCGTCGGGCGTGCCCTGGAACTCAACCGCTTAGAGGGGCTGCTGTCGCAGTTTCACGAGGCTGCGGAGCCGATGGTGGTTGTCATCGACGGTTCGCCCGGCGTCGGGAAGACCTCGCTTGCCATTGAGTGGGCGCGTCGGCACCAGGAGGACTTTCCTGACGGGAGTCTCTTCGCCGACCTGCACTGCTTCGATCGAGCGCGACCGATGAGCCGTGAAGAGGTGTTCGACAGCTTCCTGCGGGCCCTCGGTGTCAATTCCCCGGAGATTCCCGGAGTGCTCGACTCGCAGATGGCTCTGTTCCGAACGCTGGTCGAGAGGCGCAAGATCCTCATCCTCCTGGACAATGTCGCTTCGGCGGAGGAGGTGCGCTCCTTCATGTCCGGGTCGCATTCCCTGATGCTGGTGACGAGCAGGAACCGGCTCAGCGGACTCTCGGCGCGGGATGGGGCGTATTCATTGACGCTCGACCCTCTGCCGCCGGACGACGCGGCCCGTCTGATAGCGCGGACCGTCGGTTCCGCCCGCATGGAGGCCGAGCCCGTTGCGGTCGCTGAACTGGCGCGGGACTGCGCGTGCCTGCCGCTCGCGCTACGCATCGCTGCGGAGCAGGTACGCACGAGACCGCACCTGAGCATCACCGACCATGTTCGGGAGCTGCGGACAAGTGGGCGACTCGAATCGCTGGCCGTAGAGGGCGACGAGAGGGCTCAGATCGAGGCCGTCTTCTCCTGGTCGTACCGGGCTCTGCGGGAGCAGTCCGCACTGGTCTTCCGCTATTTGGGACTCGTTCCAGGACGCGACATCGGGTTCGCTGCGATCAGCGCGCTGTGCCAGCTGGATGACCAGTCGGTCCGCCGTGCGATCCGGGAACTTCTGAGCACGAATCTGCTGTCGGAGTCTGTAGGCGGCCGCTACTTCCTCCATGACCTCCTCCGGGTCTACGCCGGAAGTCTCGCCAAAAGGACAGACACCATGAACGCGCAAAACACGGCAATGCGAGCGCTGATCAACTGGTACGTGGCCAGCGCGGACAACGCGGACTCGTTCCTGACCCCGGGTAGGCCCCCGAGGGACGACATACATCTGGAGTCGACTGGTCGACACTTCGAGTCCTACGACGACGCCATGCGCTGGCTGGAGGAGGAGCGAGCCAACCTGATCGATATCACTCGGCGTGCCGGCGAGGTCGGGGAGCACCATTCCGCGGCCGTCATGCCCAATCTTCTGTGGAGCTACTTCAACATCACAAAACACTGGCCTGACTGGATCGCCTGCAACGAGATCGGACTGGCGTCAGCGCGGGAGAGCAGCGACAGGAAATCGGAGGCGTACCTGCTGACCAGCCAGGGCGTGGCCTACCGGAACCTGCGGCAGACCGAACGTGCCATCAGCGCTCACTCCCGAGCGATCGATCTGTTTGAGGAGATCGCCGAGGCGAGTGGCCTTGGGTACGCGAAGCAGAACCTCGCCCACGTGTACAACGACGTCGGCCGCTACGAAGAGGCTCTCGCCCACTATCGGGCAGCGATCGATGTCTTCGCGGAATTGGAGGAGTCACACCGTGGCCGCGGGATGGCTCTGAACGGCATAGCGGTCTGCTTCAACAACATGGGGCGGTACACGGATGCGCTGGAGGCGGCACGTCAGGCTTACGACATCAACGACGCCATCGATGCCACCTACGGAACCGCTGTCGCCTTGAACAGCGTGGGCCGCGCCGAAGCGGGGCTCGGTCGGTTCGAGCAGTCGGTCAGCGCCCTGCGCAACGCCCTGTCCCTGCGCCGCCGCATCGGCGACCGGTACGGCACCGCGCGCTCCCTCGTCGTGCTGGGCCAGGTGTACGCCGACCACGACCGGAACAACGACGCGGCGGAAGCCTGGCTGGAGTCCCTGGAGATCTTCACCGAACTGGGCGCCCCGGAGCAGGCCGACGTGGCACAGAAACTGCAGAGCCGGCCGCCGCCCCGCCCACAAGACGGGACAGGAGCATCATGCACGTGATCTCTGCCGAGGACGTAGCCGGGGCCGTCTGCCTTCTCGCCGACGGAAGCCGCAATGCGGTACCCGGCGTCCGCGATTCCGTGGACGCGTGGCGAAAGCGGTATTCGCAGCGGCACCTGCCGGTTAACCCGCAAAGGCGGCAGGCCGCCGCTGGCAATTGCGACCCCTCTCCCCCCGCACAGGGAATCCCACCGATCACCCTGTGGCTTGAGCTCGTCGAGTCCTGCAATCTCGACTGCTTGTTCTGCTATAACCCGTGGAGGCCACCGGAGTCCTCGCTGAGAGACCAGCCCCTGCTCTCCCCTGGACAACTGCAGCGAATCCTGGACCGGATCTTCGCACACGTCCCGATCAGCCACGTAAAGCTCTCTGGTGGGGAGCCGCTGCTCTATCCGCAGATCAACACCCTGACTCGGCATGTGAAACAGCACTGCGAGAGCATCGGAATGACGACCAACGGCCGCAGTCTGACACGGCGCAGGCTCTCGGCCCTGACAACGGCTGGCATGAACTACATCAGCGTTCCCGTCCACTCCCACTTGGCGGCCGTCCACGACGAGCTGGCCGGAGCACGCTCATGGCACGCTGCGGTGCGGGCCCTGGCGCTCTCCCTTGAGGCCGGAGTGACCACCACCCTGTCATGTGTGGCCACACGGAAGAATGTGGATCATATCGGCGCTGTGGCCGGGATGGCACTCAGCCTCGGCATCGGCACGATCGTCCTGAACTGCTTCCACGCGACGGGCCAGGGCGCGGGCCGAAAGAGCCTTGAGCTGACTGCCTCCGAGTTCACGCCCCTGATCGAGATGCTGCGTACGGATATCGGAGACCAAGCCGAGATCATCGTTGGCTCCCCGCCTCCGCTCTCCAAGGAGGAACGAAAGAAAACGATCAACCGGATCACGCTCTCCCCCTTCGGAGAACTGAAGCTCTGTGCCCAGTCGTCCAGTGCCGTGCTCAATGTCCAGACCGCCCCCGACAAGTTCGACGCCTTCCTGGACGCCGTGTCCCGGACGACTACAACGACTACCTCGCGCGTATCGACAGCTGTACCTGTCACTGACCGACACGTACCGGAAACCCAACCAGGGGTTGGGAAGATGCACGTATCGATGCGCGACCAGTGCGCCATCGGCGTCCTCGCCGCGCCGAGCCGCGCCGGTGTCGCCGTCGCGGATGAGGTGTCGGTAGCGGGCTATGACGACGACGCCCTCTCCCGGCTGAGTTGCTTCAGTCTCACCACCGTCAGCCAGGGCGCCGAGGAGCAGGCCCGGCGCGTCGAGCGTCTCGACGAGGGCCGGACCACCCCGCGCGAGGTCGCGCTCCCACCACGTCTGGTGATGCGGGGCTCGACGGCTCGGGCACCGTCCGCGCCGTGACGCTCACCCGGCCCCCGCCATGACGGATTCATCAGACGGTGACGCCTTGCGCCAATGACCCGAGGTCTCGGGTTTGCTGTCGGGTCGAGTGGTAACGCGGTGAACATGACCGAGAAGAAGAACGCACACACCACCCGGAGCACCAGCGTGAACGCGAAGGCCACCGCCACCAAGGCCAAGGAGACCGCGGAAAAGGCCAAGGACACCGCGGGCAAGGCGGAGACCACGGCGAAGGCCGCCGCGGCGGGCGCGGCGACGACCGCGGCGCACACCGCCCATGTCGCCGCCGACAAGGCTCAAGTGGCTGCCGGGAAGGCCGTGACCACCGGTCGTGCCGTGGCCGCCGAGGCGCCCAAGAAGGCCGCCGCGGCGGCGGGTTCGGCCTGGATGATGATCAAGGCGCGGAAGGTCCTGGCAGCCGTCGCCGGCGCCGGTGCCGCCGCGGCGGGCGCCACCACCGCGATCGTCCTGCGCAGGCGCGCGGCTCGTCGTCGCCCCCCGCTGGCACGGCTGCCGGGCGGGCGGCTCGGCTCTTGATATTCGCGGTCGCACAGCACACGCGACGCGGCCCATTCGGTACCGATCACGATGCCCGGCATCCAGATCCGGTGCCCGGTGAGCGGCAGATCGGCCGACGGCCGAGGCGCAGGTGACCTCGCGCTCTGTCCAACAGCTGAAGGAGATCCTCCGGGCCCATCCGGGACCGACCGAGGTGCGTCTCCTCGCACCTTCTACGCCCCCGTTACGCAAGCGACTTGCATTTCTTGCGCTACGCTTGCGTGCATGACGCGACGACTTGCTGAAGTGGCGAAGAAGGTCGGTGTCAGCGAGGCCACGGTCAGCCGGGTCCTCAACGGCAAGCCCGGGGTCTCCGAAGCCACCCGGCAGGCGGTGCTGTCCGCGCTGGACGTCCTCGGCTACGAGCGGCCCACGCAGCTGCGGGGCGACCGGGCCCGGCTGGTGGGGCTGGTGCTGCCCGAGCTGCAGAACCCCATCTTCCCGGCGTTCGCCGAGGTCATCGGCGGGGCGCTGGCCCAGCTCGGACTGACCCCGGTGCTGTGCACCCAGACCAAGGGCGGGGTCTCCGAGGCCGATTACGTGGCCCTGCTGCTGCAACAGCAGGTCTCCGGGGTGGTGTTCGCGGGCGGGCTGTACGCGCAGGCCGACGCGCCGCATGACCACTACCGGCAGCTCGCCGAGCGCAACATCCCGGTGGTGCTGGTCAACGCGGCCATCGAGCACCTCGGCTTCCCGGCCGTCTCCTGCGACGACGCCGTGGCCATGGAGCAGGCGTGGCGGCATCTGGCCTCCCTCGGCCACGACCGGATCGGCCTGGTGCTCGGGCCCGGTGACCACATGCCGTCGGCACGCAAGCTGGCCGCCGCGCGGGCGATCGCCGACCGCCTTCCGGATGAGTTCGTGGCCCGGGCGATCTTCTCGATCGAGGGCGGCCACGCCGCGGCCTCCCGACTGATCGACCGGGGCGTCACGGGCATCATCTGCGCCAGCGACCCGCTGGCCCTGGGCGCGATACGAGCCGCGCGCCGCAAGGGGCTCGGCGTGCCGTCGCGGGTGTCCGTGGTCGGCTACGACGACTCCGCGTTCATGAACTGCACCGAGCCGCCGCTGACCACCGTCCGCCAGCCCATCGAGGCCATGGGCAGGGCGGCGGTGGAGGTGCTGAACGCGCAGATCGGCGGGGTGGCCGTACCCGCCGAGGAGCTTTTGTTCGAGCCGGAGCTGGTGGTGCGCGGCTCCACCGCCCAGGCGCCGCGGGAGTGAGAGGGCGGAGGACCGTCGAGGGGTGATCGAAAGGGCGGACGCAAGACGCTGCCAGACTCAATCCGCGTGATTCGCAGCGCAGTTGAATAATTACAGAATCTACGCGACATCTTGCGGGCCGATGTCGTCGGTGCTTGAGTGTGCGGCGCACTCACGGTTGTGTGCGCCCCGCTCGCGGCCGTGGGGCTTCCCTGCTCCTGTACAGAGGGGTCCACCCATGAGAAGCACCGGGTTCCGTCGTACTCTCATCGCGCTCAGCACGTTCTCCCTCGCCCTCACCGCCTGCGGCGGGTCGGACGGCGGATCGGCGGGCGGAAAGACGCGCATCACCGTCAACTGCATGCCGCCCAGGAGCGCCAAGGTCGACCGCAGGTTCTTCGAGGAGGACATCGCCTCCTTCGAGAAGCAGAACCCGGACATCGACGTCGTCGCGCATGACGCGTTCCCCTGCCAGGACCCGAAGACGTTCGACGCCAAGCTGGCCGGGGGCCAGATGGAGAACGTCTTCTACACGTACTTCACCGACGCCGGACATGTGGTCGACATCAACCAGGCGGCCGATCTCACCCCGTACGTCAAGGAGTTGAAGAGCTACTCCACCCTCGGCAAGCAGCTGCGCGACATCTACACGGTCGACGGCAAGATCTACGGTATCCCGCGCACCGGCTACTCGATGGGTCTGATCTACAACCGCGAGCTCTTCGAGAAGGCCGGACTCGACCCCGACAAGCCGCCGATGACGTGGGAGGAGGTCCGCGCCGACGCCAAGAGGATCGCCGAGCTGGGCGGCGGCACGGTCGGCTACGCGGACTACAGCGCCCAGAACCAGGGCGGCTGGCACTTCACGGCCGAGCTGTACTCACAGGGCGGCGATGTCGTCAGCGCGGACGGCGAGAAGGCCACCGTCGACACCCCCGAGGCGCGCGCCGTCCTGCGGAACCTGCACGACATGCGCTGGGTGGACGACTCGATGGGCAGCAAACAGCTCCTGGTCATCAACGACGCCCAGCAGCTGATGGGCTCCGGCAAGCTGGGCATGTACCTCGCCGCGCCCGACAACATCCCGATCCTGGTGAAGGAGAAGGGCGGCAACTACAAGGACCTCGCCATCGCCCCCATGCCCGGTGGCAAGGGCACGCTCATCGGCGGCGACGGCTACATGTTCCAGAAGAAGGACACGCCCGCCCAGATCCGGGCCGGCCTCAAGTGGCTCGACCACATGTTCCTCACCCCGGGCAAGGGCTTCCTCGGCGACTACGTCCGCGCCAAGAAGCGAAACGCCCCGGTGGGCCTGCCCGAGCCGCGGCTGTTCACCGGCGCCGCCGACGCCAAGGACCAGCAGATCAAGAAGGCCAACGCCAATGTCCCCGTGGGCAACTACCAGACCTTCCTCGACGGCAACCAGAAGCTGCGGATGAAGATCGAGCCGCCGCACGCCCAGCAGATCTACTCCGTGCTCGACGGGGCCGTCTCCGCCGTCCTCACCAAGAAGGACGCCGATATCGACCAGCTCCTGAAGGAAGCCTCCGACAAGATCGACAATATTCTGGCCCGGGGCTGACCCGATGACCAAGACCGCTGCGCGGCCGCCCGCCGAGACGATCGCCGTCCACCCGGTGCAGGCGCCGCCCCCGGCGGGGGGTCGGGGGCGGCGCCGCCTCGCCGATCAGGTCCGGGCCTATGGCTTCCTCCTCGGCGGCCTGATCTGCTTCGCGCTGTTCTCCTGGTATCCGGCGATCCGTGCGGTCGTGATCGCCTTCCAGAAGTACACGCCCGGCTCGTCCCCCGAATGGGTCGGCACCGCCAACTTCACCCGTGTCCTGCACGACCCGGAGTTCACCGCGGCCTGGCGGAACACCCTCACCTTCACCCTGCTGGCGCTGCTCATCGGCTTCGCGATCCCGTTCCTGCTCGCCCTCGTGCTCAATGAACTCCGGCACGCCAAGGCGTTCTTCAGGGTCGTGGTCTATCTGCCGGTGATGATCCCGCCGGTGGTCAGCGCCCTGCTGTGGAAGTGGTTCTACGACCCGGGCGCCGGGCTGGCCAACGAGACACTGCGCTTCTTGCACCTGCCCACCTCGAACTGGTCCAACGGCGCCGACACCGCCCTGATCTCCCTCGTCATCGTGGCCACCTGGGCCAATATGGGCGGCACCGTCCTGATCTACCTGGCGGCGCTGCAGTCCATCCCCGGTGAGCTGTACGAGGCGGCCGAACTGGACGGTGCGAGCCTGCTCCAGCGCATCCGCCACGTCACGATCCCCCAGACCCGGTTCGTGATCCTCATGCTGATGCTGCTGCAGATCATCGCGACGATGCAGGTCTTCACCGAGCCGTTCGTGATCACCGGCGGTGGCCCGGAGAACGCCACGGTCACCGTCCTCTACCTGATCTACAAGTACGCCTTCCTCTACAACGACTTCGGTGGCGCCTGCGCGCTGAGCGTGATGCTGCTCGTGCTGCTCGGCGCCTTCTCCGCCCTCTATCTGCGGCTGACCCGCTCCGGGGAGGACGACGCATGAGCACCCGGACCCTCGTCTCCCCCGCCACCCTGGCCCGCCCCCGCGGCCGGGCCGTCTACTGGACGGTCTTCACGGGCGTGGTGGTGCTGTTCGCGATCGCCTTCCTCTTCCCGGTCTACTGGATGGTGACCGGTGCGATGAAGTCGCCGGACGAGGTGGCGAAGACCCCGCCCACCCTCGCTCCGAAAGAGTGGCGCCTCAGCGGCTACAGCGACGCCTGGGACCTGATGCAGCTTCCGCAGCACCTGTGGAACACGGTGGTCCAGGCGGCCGGGGCCTGGCTGTTCCAGCTGGTCTTCTGCACGGCCGCCGCCTACGCCCTCTCCCGGCTGAAGCCCGCCTTCGGCAAGGTGATCCTCGGTGGCATCCTGGCCACGCTGATGGTCCCGGCCCAGGCGCTGGTCGTGCCGAAGTACCTGACCGTCGCCGACCTGCCGCTGATCCACACCAGCCTGCTCAACGACCCGCTCGCGATCTGGCTGCCGGCCGTCGCCAACGCCTTCAACCTCTATCTCCTCAAGCGGTTCTTCGACCAGATCCCGCGCGATGTCCTGGAGGCCGCCGAGATCGACGGCGCCGGAAAGCTGCGCACCCTGTGGTCGATCGTGCTGCCCATGTCACGTCCGGTGCTCGGCGTCGTGTCGATCTTCGCGCTGGTGGCGGTGTGGCAGGACTTCCTGTGGCCGCTGATGGTCTTCTCCGACACCGGCAAGCAGCCGATCAGCGTGGCACTCGTCCAGCTGTCGCAGAACATCCAGCTGACCGTGCTCATCGCCGCGATGGTCATCGCCAGCATCCCGATGGTCGCGCTGTTCCTCGTCTTCCAGCGGCACATCATCGCCGGGATCAGCGCGGGCAGCACGAAGGGCTGACACCGCCCCCTCGACAGAAAGGCCTCCACCGTGGCCCAGCCCACCCCTGCCCGGACACCGAACGACTGGTGGCGCTCCGCCGTCATCTACCAGGTGTATGTGCGCAGCTTCGCCGACGGGGACGGCGATGGCACCGGCGACCTCGCGGGCGTCCGCGCCGGGCTGCCGTACCTCGCCGCACTCGGCGTCGACGCGCTGTGGTTCAGCCCCTGGTACCAGTCGCCCATGAAGGACGGCGGCTATGACGTCGCCGACTACCGCGCCATCGACCCGGCCTTCGGCACCCTGGCCGAGGCGGAGAAGCTCATCGCCGAGGCCCGTGAGCTGGGCATCCGCACGATCGTCGACATCGTGCCGAACCACGTCTCCGATCAGCACCCCTGGTGGCGGGCCGCCCTCGCGGGCGGCGCCGAGCGCGAGCTGTTCCACCTCCGCCCGGGCCGCGGCGACCATGGTGAACTGCCGCCCAATGACTGGACGTCGGAGTTCGGCGGCCCGGCGTGGACCCGGCTGCCCGACGGCCACTGGTATCTGCATCTGTTCGCCCCCGAGCAGCCGGACCTCAACTGGGCCCACCCGGCCGTGCGCCAGGAGCACGAGGACATCCTGCGCTTCTGGTTCGAGCGGGGTGTCGCGGGGGTGCGCGTCGACTCGGCCGCCCTGCTGGCCAAGGATCCCCGGCTGCCCGACTTCGTCGCGGGCCGCGACCCGCATCCGTATGTCGACCTCGATGAGCTCCATGACATCTACCGCTCCTGGCGCGCGGTGGCCGACGAGTACGGCGGTGTCTTCGTCGGCGAGGTGTGGCTGCCGGACAGCGAGCGCTTCGCCCGCTATCTGCGCCCCGACGAGCTGCATACCGCCTTCAACTTCTCCTTTCTGGCCTGTCCCTGGGACGCCCGGCGGCTGCGGACGTCGATCGACGAGACGCTCGCCGAACACGCTCCGGTGGGCGCTCCGGCCACCTGGGTGCTGTGCAACCACGATGTGACCCGCACGGTCACCCGCTACGGGCGCGAGGACACCGGTTTCGACTTCGCCACCAAGGTCTTCGGCACCCCCACCGACCTCGCCCTCGGCACCCGGCGGGCGCGGGCCGCCGCCCTGCTGTCGCTGGCCCTGCCCGGCGCGGTCTACGTCTACCAGGGCGAGGAACTGGGCCTGCCCGAGGCCGAGATCCCCCGCGACCGCATCCAGGACCCGATGCACTTCCGCTCCGGTGGCACCGACCCGGGCCGCGACGGCTGCCGGGTGCCGCTGCCGTGGGCGGCGGAGGGGCCGTACGCCGGTTTCGGCTCGCGCGAGGAGCCGTGGCTGCCACAGCCGGCGCACTGGGCGGTGTACGCGGCCGATCTGCAGACGGAGGACCCGGGCTCGATGCTCAGCCTCTACCGCGCGGCGATTCGCGTCCGCCGCGCCACCCCCGGCTTCGGCGACGGGCCGCTGACCTGGCTCCCCTCGGCCGACGGTGTCCTGGCCTTCGCCCGTGACGACGGCCTGGTCTGCGTGGTCAACCTCGCGGACACCCCCGCCGAGCTGGACGCCACCTCCCGGCTTCTGCTCAGCAGCGGCCCGCTGGACGACCGGGGCCGCCTTCCGCGGGACACGGCGGCCTGGCTGCTCCGCTGAGCCGCCCCCCACCCCCCACCGCGCTATCCCACCACCCCCACCACGAAGGGATCAGCACATGCACCGCAGCGGTACCGCATCGGCATCCACCAAACGCCTGTCGGCGATCGGCGTGGCCGTCGCCCTCGCGGCCGGCACGCTCGTCACGCTGACCCCCACGGCCGCGCACGCGGCCGCGGGCGCCTCCCTGCCGTTCACCTCGGCCGAGGCCGAGTCGGCCACCACCACGGGGACGAAGATCGGCCCCGACTTCACCCAGGGCACGCTCGCCTCCGAGGCGTCCGGACGCCAGGCCGTCCGCCTCGCCGCCGGGCAGCGCGTGGAGTTCACCGCGCCGCGCGCGGCCAACGCGGTGAACGTGGCCTACAGCGTGCCGGACGGCCAGTCGGGCACGCTCAACGTCTATGTCAACGGCACCAAGCTGGCCAAGACCATCGCGGTCACGTCCACGTACTCGTACGTGGACACCGGCTGGATCGCGGGGTCGAAGACCCACCACCTCTACGACAACGCCCGGCTGCTGCTCGGCCGACACGTCCAGGCCGGTGACAATATCGCCTTCGAGGCGGCGAACACCCAGGTCACCGTGGACGTGGCCGACTTCGAGCAGGTCGCGGCGGCCGCCTCCCAGCCCGCCGGATCGGTGTCCGTCACCTCCAAGGGCGCCGACCCCAGCGGGCAGGGCGACTCCACCCAGGCGTTCCGGGACGCCATCGCCGCCGCCCAGGGCGGAGTGGTCTGGATCCCGCCGGGTGACTACAAGCTGACCTCCTCCCTGAACGGCGTCCAGAACGTCACCCTCCAGGGCGCCGGCGGCTGGCACTCCGTGGTGCGCACCTCGCGGTTCATCGACCAGTCCGGCTCCTCCGGCAACGTGCACATCAAGGACTTCGCGGTCATCGGCGAGGTCACCGAGCGCGTCGACTCCAACCCCGACAACTTCGTCAATGGCTCGCTCGGCCCGGGTTCCAGCGTGTCCGGCATGTGGCTGCAGCACCTGAAGGTCGGTCTGTGGCTAATGGGCAACAACGACAACCTGGTGGTCGAGAACAACCGCTTCCTGGACATGACGGCCGACGGCCTCAACCTCAACGGCACCGCGAAGAACGTACGCGTGCGGAACAACTTCCTGCGCAACCAGGGTGACGACGCGCTCGCCATGTGGTCGCTGAACTCGCCGGACACCAACAGCAGCTTCGAGAGCAACACCATCTCGCAGCCGAACCTCGCCAATGGCATCGCCATCTACGGCGGTACGGACATCACGGTCAAGAACAACCTGATCTCGGACACCAACGCCCTGGGCAGCGGTATCGCCATCTCCAACCAGAAGTTCATGGACCCGTTCCACCCGCTGGCCGGCACGATCACGGTCGACGGGAACACGCTGGTCCGCGCGGGTGCCATGAACCCCAACTGGAACCACCCGATGGGCGCCCTGCGCGTCGACTCCTACGACAGCGCGATCGAGGCCACCGTCAACATCACCAACACGACCATCACCGACAGCCCGTACAGCGCCTTCGAGTTCGTCTCCGGCGGCGGCAGGGGCTACGCGGTCAAGAACGTCAATGTGTCCGGCGCGACCGTGACCAACCCCGGAACGGTCGTCGTCCAGGCCGAGGCGCAGGGGACGGCGAAGTTCAGCGATGTCACGGCCTCCAGCGTCGGCGCGGCAGGCGTCTACAACTGCCCCTACCCGTCCGGCTCCGGCACCTTCAGCCTCACCGACGGCGGCGGCAACTCCGGCTGGAGCAGCACCTGGTCGGACTGCTCCAGCTGGCCCCAGCCCGGCCAGGGCAACCCGGATCCCGAGCCCGGCCGCAACCTCGCCAAGGGCCGCCCGGCCACCGCGACCGGCTCTTGGGACGTCTACACCCCCGGCAAGGCGGTCGACGGCGACGCGAACACCTACTGGGAGTCGACCAACAACGCCTTTCCGCAGGCCCTGACCGTGGACCTCGGCTCCAGCCAGGCGGTCCGCCGGCTGGTGCTGAAGCTGCCGCCCTCGTCGGCGTGGGGCGCCCGCACCCAGACGCTGTCCGTGCTGGGCAGCACCGACGGCTCCGCGTACTCGACGGTGGTGGGCTCGCAGGGCTACCGCTTCGACCCGGCGTCCGGCAACAAGGTCACCGTCGCCCTGCCCGACAGCACGAATGTGCGCTATCTGAGGCTCAGCGTCACCGGCAACACCGGCTGGCCGGCTGCCCAGGTCAGTGAGGTGGAGGCGTATCTGACCTCCTCGTGAGCCCCGTCCTCACGCCGGGGAGCGAGGTGGGGATCAAGGTCATCACCAGGAGGCCTTGCATGATCATGCGGAAGACTGCATACTCCTGCTGTGTCCAAAGTTCTCACCTCCCTCCCTGTCGGCCAACGCGTCGGGATCGCCTTCTCCGGCGGCCTCGACACCTCGGTAGCGGTCGCGTGGATGCGCGACAAGGGCGCGGTGCCCTGCACCTACACCGCCGACATCGGCCAGTACGACGAGCCCGACATCGCCTCGGTCCCCGGGCGCGCCACGACGTACGGCGCGGAGGTCGCCCGACTGGTGGACTGCCGGGCGGCCCTGGTGGAGGAGGGGCTCGCGGCCCTCGCCTGCGGGGCGTTCCACATCCGCTCCGGCGGCCGCAGCTACTTCAACACCACCCCGCTCGGGCGGGCGGTCACCGGCACCCTGCTGGTGCGCGCCATGCTCGAGGACGATGTGCAGATCTGGGGCGACGGCTCCACCTTCAAGGGCAATGACATCGAGCGGTTCTACCGCTACGGCCTGCTGGCCAACCCCTCCCTGCGGATCTACAAGCCGTGGCTGGACGCCGACTTCGTCAGCGAGCTCGGCGGCCGCAAGGAGATGTCGGAGTGGCTGCTCGCCCATGACCTGCCCTACCGGGACAGCACGGAGAAGGCGTACTCCACCGACGCCAACATCTGGGGCGCCACCCACGAGGCCAAGTCGCTCGAGCACCTCGACACCGGTATCGAGATCGTCCAGCCGATCATGGGCGTGCGGTTCTGGGACCCGTCGGTCGAGATAGCGGCCGAGGACGTCACGATCGGCTTCGAGCAGGGCCGCCCGGTGACGATCAACGGCAAGGAGTTCGCCTCCGCCGTCGATCTGGTGCTGGAGGCCAACGCCATCGGCGGTCGCCACGGCATGGGCATGTCCGACCAGATCGAGAACCGCGTCATCGAGGCCAAGAGCCGGGGCATCTACGAGGCACCGGGCATGGCGCTGCTGCACGCGGCGTACGAGCGGCTGGTCAACGCGATCCACAACGAGGACACCGTCGCCACCTACCACACCGAGGGGCGCCGCCTCGGCCGGCTCATGTACGAGGGCCGCTGGCTGGACCCGCAGGCGCTGATGGTGCGCGAGTCGCTGCAGCGCTGGGTCGGCGCGGCGATCACCGGCGAGGTGACCCTGCGGCTGCGGCGCGGTGAGGACTACTCCATCCTGGACACCTCCGGGCCGGCGTTCAGCTACCACCCGGAGAAGCTCTCCATGGAGCGGACCGAGGACTCCGCCTTCGGCCCCGTGGACCGGATCGGCCAGCTGACCATGCGCAACCTCGATATCGCGGACTCGCGCGCCAAGCTGGAGCAGTACGCCGGTCTCGGCATGGTCGGCAGCTCGCATCCGGCGCTGATCGGCGCGGCGCAGGCGGCCTCCACCGGGCTGATCGGCGCGATGCCGCAGGGCGCCTCCGAGGCGCTGGCCCCCGGCCGGCCCGGGTGCGGGGCGGGCCAACAGCCAGACCCCCCCCCCCAGGTGGTGGGCGCCCCCAGACCCCACACCCCCCCCCGGACCCCCCCCCCCCCCCCCCCCCC
>NZ_JBHYVB010000166.1:0-26519 GCF_042750115.1 Streptomyces sp. NPDC059455 | reverse complement strand
CCCGCCATCACCCACACCACACCCCACACCAGCATCTACCTCGAACTCAGCCCCGACCCCATCCTCACCACCGCAACCCACCACACCCTCCACCAGAACAACCCCACAACACCGCTCATCACCTCCACCCTCACCCACAAACAACCCGACACACACGCCCTCACCCACACCCTCGCCCGGTTGCACACCACCGGTGTCGACGTCGACTGGACCAGCTGGTACCCCGCCACCCCCACCCCCCGCACCATCGACCTCCCCACCTACGCCTTCCACCACCAGCACTACTGGCTGTCGTCCGGCTCCTCCTCGGCCCCGGCGCCCACGGAGGCGGCTCTGGTCGACAGGGAGTTCTGGGAGGCGGTGGAGCGCGAGGATCTGGAAGCCCTGGCGGCGACCATCGACTCACCGGCGGACCAGCAGCCCATGCTGGGCGCTGTTCTTCCGACGCTGTCCGCCTGGCGGCGGCAGCACCGGGAGCGGTCGGTCATCAATTCCTGGCGGTACCGGACCATTTGGAGGCGGCTGTCCACCTTCTCCGCGCGTCCGGACCTCTCCGGCACCTGGTTGCTGATCATCCCCGCCGGTCAGTCCGACCACCCTGCAGTGACAACCGCCGCGCAGGCCCTGACCGCCCACGGCGCCACTCCACTCCGCCATGTGCTCGACGCCCGTACCGTCGATCGCGACGCCCTGGCGGACCACCTCACCCCTCTGGCCACGGAGGGCGAACCCACCGGAGTACTGAGCCTGCTGGCCCTCGACGAGGAGCCGCACCCCGAATACGCCGCCGTGCCCTCCGGGCTGGCCGCGGCCACCGTACTCGTGCAGGCCCTCGGCGACGCCGAGATCCCGGCACCACTGTGGTGCCTCACACAGGGCGCCGTCGCCACCGGTCCCGGCGATCCGCTCCCCAGCCCTCGGCAGGCGCAGACCTGGGGACTTGGCCGCGCCGCTGCTCTGGAACACCCTCGCCGCTGGGGTGGCCTGATCGATCTCCCGACCGTCATCGACCACCACACCGCCGACCGTCTGGCCGCCCTGCTCGCCCCCGGTGGGCCGGAGGACCAGACCGCGATCCGCGCCACCGGCGGCTACGCCCGGCGCCTCCGTAGGGCCGGTACGCCCACCACTGCCCCCAGGACCTGGCAGCCCACCGGCACCACGCTCATCACCGGCGGCACCGGCGGCCTCGGCGCCCATGTCGCCCGCTGGCTCGCCCGCCACGGCGCACCCCATCTCCACCTCATCAGCCGCTCCGGCCCCGATGCCCCCGGCGCCGCCCAACTCGCCGAAGAACTCACCGACCTGGGCACGACCGTCACCATCACCGCCTGCGACGCCTCCGACCGGGCCGCACTCCAGCACCTCCTCGACACCATCCCCGCCGAACACCCCCTCACCACCGTCATCCACGCCGCCGGAACGTCGGACACCGAGCTCATCGCCGATCTGGGGCCGGAGCGGCTGCAGCATGTGCTCGCGCCCAAGGCCCTGGCCGCCGCCCATCTGCATGAGCTGACCCAGGGGCTCGATCTCAGCGCCTTCGTGCTCTTCTCGTCCGGGGCTGCCGCGTGGGGCGGCAGTCGGCAAGGGGCCTACGCCGCCGCGAACACCTATCTCGACGCCCTCGCCGAGCACCGCCGCACCCGGGGACTCCCCGCCACCAGCCTCGCCTGGGGTCCCTGGGGCGACGCGGGCATGGCTGCCGATGAGACCGCGCTCGCGTTCTACGGGCGGCGCGGCCTGTCTCCGCTCAGCCCGGAACTGGCCGTGGCATCGCTCCAGCACGCCCTGGACCACCGTGACACCACGGTCACCGTGGCGGACATCGACTGGGAGAAGTTCCCGACTGCGTTCACCGCTCAGCGCCCCAGCCCGCTGCTCGAAGACCTGACCACGGCCGCCGACAACTCCACCGAGCGAACCGCCGGCACGTCCGCCGACACGTCCGCCGACACCTCGCTCCAGCAGCGGCTCTCCGCCGCCACCCCCGAGCAGCAGCACCAGCTCCTCCTCGAACGGATCCAGTCCCTCGCCGCCTCGATCCTGGGACATTCCGGGCCGGACGCCATTCCGCCCGGCCAGCCGTTCCAGGAGCTCGGGTTCGACTCCCTGACCGCCGTGGAGCTGCGCAACCAGCTCGCCACCGCCACCGGAATCGACCTCGCACCCGCGCTCGTCTTCGACCACCCCACGCCCAACGCCCTCGCCACGTATCTGCGCGCCGAACTCACGGGCCAGCAGATGGCCGTCGCCGCTCACACCCCGCCCACGGCCGCCCAGGACGAACCGATCGCGATCGTCGGCATGGCCTGCCGCTACCCCGGCGACGCACACTCCCCGAAGGAGCTGTGGGACCTGGTCATGGCGCACCGCGATGCCATCGCGGAGATGCCCACCGACCGCAACTGGGATCTGAACGCGCTCTACGACCCCGACCCCGACCGTGCGGGGACGAGCTACGTCCGCGAGGGCGGATTCCTCTACCAGGCGGCCGAGTTCGATCCCGGGTTCTTCGGCATCAGCCCGCGCGAGGCGGTCGCCATGGACCCCCAACAGCGGCTGCTCCTCGAAACCGCCTGGGAGGCCTTCGAGAGCGCGGGCCTGGACCGGGACACACTCGCGGGCAGCGACACCGGCGTGTTCGCGGGGGTGACGTCCCAGGACTACATCTCCCTCACCGGCGATACGGCGAGCGACGTCGAAGGCTATGTCGCCACGGGCAATATCGGCAGTGTGGTGTCCGGCCGGGTGGCCTACTCCTTCGGCCTCGAAGGCCCGGCGGTCACGGTGGACACCGCGTGCTCGTCCTCGCTGGTGGCCATGCATCTGGCGGCCCAAGCACTGCGACAGGGCGAATGCACGATGGCCCTGGCGGGCGGGGTGACGGTGATGGCCACCCCGGGCGCGTTCATCGAGTTCTCCCGGCAGCGCGGTCTGGCGCCCGACGCGCGGTGCAAGCCGTTCGCGGCCGCGGCGGACGGCATGGTGTGGGGCGAGGGCGTCGGTCTCGTCCTGCTGGAACGGCTGTCGGACGCGCGGCGCAACGGCCACCGCGTGCTCGCCGTCGTCCGTGGCTCCGCCGTCAACCAGGACGGCACCAGCAACGGACTCACCGCGCCGAACGGGCCCTCGCAGCAGCGGGTGATCCGGCAGGCGCTCGCCAACGCCCGGCTGTCACCGTCCGAGGTGGACGCCGTGGAGGCACATGGCACCGGGACCACCCTCGGCGATCCGATCGAGGCGCAGGCGCTGCTGGCCACGTACGGCCAAGAACGGTCGGAGGACCAGCCGCTGTGGCTCGGCTCCATCAAGTCCAACATCGGCCATACGCAGGCCGCCGCCGGAGTGGCCGGGGTCATCAAGATGGTGATGGCGATGCGCCACGGGGTGCTGCCCGCGTCACTGCACATCGACGAGCCGACCCCGAATGTCGACTGGAGCGCGGGCGACCTGCGCCTGCTCGCCGAACCCGTCCCTTGGCCCCAGGGCGAACGGCCCCGCCGGGCGGGAATCTCCTCCTTCGGCATCTCCGGGACGAACGCCCATCTCATCCTTGAGCAGGCCCCCGAGCCGATCGAGCCCGCCCCCGTATCGGACGTCGCCGGTGTGGTGCCCTGGGTGATCTCCGCACAGAGCGACGCGGCGCTACGGGGCCAGGCACGGGCCCTGACCGGGCACATCATCGGCGAGCCCGAGGTGAGCGCCGCTGAGGTGGGCTGGTCTCTGCTGCGGTCCAGGACGCTCTTCGACCACCGCGCCGTGGTCATCGGCCAGGACCGCGAGGAGCTGGTGGCCGGGCTGGAGGCACTGGCCACCGGAGAACCACATCCGGGTCTCGTACACGCCGGAGAGACCGTCGAGTCCACCGGTCAGACGGTCTTCCTGTTCAGCGGGCAGGGCAGCCAGCGCCCCGGCATGGGCGCCGAACTCTACGACCGCTTCCCCGTCTTCACCGAAGCCTTCGACGAGGTCTGCGCCCTCCTCGACCCACACCTCGAACACCCGCTACGGGAACTGGTCTTCAGCCGCGACCCCGAACAAGCGGCGCTACTGGACCACACCACCTACGCCCAAGCGGGGCTGTTCGCCCTGCACATCGCCCTGGCACGACTCCTCGACTCCGTCGGTGTACGCCCCGACGCCGTCATCGGCCACTCCATCGGCGAAATCGCCGCCGCCCATATCGCCGGAGTCTTCGACCTACCCGACGCCTGCCACCTCGTCGCCACCCGCGCCACCCTCATGGGCCAGCTCCCCCACGGCGGAAGCATGGCCACCATCGCCGCCACGGCCGACGAACTCGCCGACGACCTCGCAGCACACAACGGCCAAGTGACCATCGCCGCCCTCAACACCCCCCGCAACACCGTCATCTCCGGACCCGCCGACCTCGTCACGGACATCTGCGCCACCTGGACCGAACGCGGCCGTAAGACCCGTGCCCTCACGGTCAGCCACGCCTTCCACTCCCCCCTGATGGACCCCATCCTCGAACCCTTCAAGGAAGCCATCAGCGGACTCACCTACCACCCACCCACCATCCCCCTCATCAGCAACCTCACCGGACAACCAGCCGACGAACACATCACCACCCCCGACTACTGGACCCAACACATCCGCCAACCCGTCCACTTCCACCCCGCCATCACCCACACCACACCCCACACCAGCATCTACCTCGAACTCAGCCCCGACCCCATCCTCACCACCGCAACCCACCACACCCTCCACCACCACACCACCGAAACCAACCGCCCCACCCCCCTCATCACCTCCACCCTCACCCACAAACAACCCGACACACACGCCCTCACCCACGCCCTCGCCCAACTCCACACCAACAACACCACCATCGACTGGACCAGCTGGTACCCCGCCACCCCCACCCCCCGCACCATCGAACTCCCCACCTACGCCTTCCACCACCAGCACTACTGGCTCGCCCCGCCCGCTCCGCGCGCCGATGGTCATCTCAACGGCCACCACCCGGCCGAGGCCAGGCTCTGGGACGCCATCGAGGAGCTCGACGTCGACGCCCTCACCAGCACACTCCAGCTGGACAAGGACAGCCCCGGCGTCGACGCGCTGCTGCCCGCGCTCCCCGTGCTGTCGACCTGGCGGCGTCGGCACCGCGAACGGTCCACCATCGACTCCTGGCGCTATCGTGTCGCGTGGAAGCAGTTGCCGGACCCCGCCACCGCACCGACCCTCAGCGGGACCTGGCTGCTGCTCGTCCCCTCCGGCCTGGAGGAGCACCCGGCCGTCCACGCCGCCGTCCAGGCGCTGGATGCCCATGGTGCGGCCCATGAAGTCCTGTCGCTCGATGGTGTGGACGCCCCACGCGACGCCCTCGTCCCGCTGCTCTCACACCTCCCCGATGGCAGCACACCCGAGGGCATTCTGAGTCTGCTCGCGCTCGATCAGGCGCCCCACCCCGGCCACCCGGCCGTCCCCACCGGGCTGGCCGCGACGGCCGCCGTTGTCCAGGCCCTCAGCCAGACACCGCTCATCGCGCCCCTGTGGTGCGTCACCCAGGGTGCGGTGGCCGCCACCGCCACCGATCCGCTCCCCCACCCGCAACAGGCCCAGATCTGGGGTTTGGGCCGGGTCGCGGCGCTGGAACATCCCCACCTCTGGGGCGGTCTCATCGACCTCCCGGCCGATTTGGACGCCCGCGCCCCCGCCCGTATCGCCGCCGTACTGGCGCCCGGCCATCCCGAGGACCAGGTGGCGATCCGCGCCACCACCCTGGCCCGCCGGCTGGAGCGCGCGGCCTGCCCGGACACCGCACCCACCACGTGGCGCCCCGCCGGTACGACCCTGATCACCGGCGGCACGGGCGGTCTGGGCGCCCATGTGGCCCGCTGGCTCGCCCGCCACGGCGCACCCCACCTCCACCTCGTCAGCCGCTCCGGGCCCGACGCCCCTGGCGTCACCCAACTCAGCGAGGAACTCACCGCGTTGGGCGCGGCCGTCACCGTCACCGCCTGCGACGTATCCGACCGCGCCGCACTCCAGCACCTCCTCGACACCATCCCCGCCGAACACCCCCTCACCACCGTCGTCCACGCCGCCGGGCTCGCGGAGAACACCCCGCTCGCCGAGCTGGACCTTCCGGGGATCGAGGCGGTGCTGCGGCCCAAGGCGCTCGCGGCCGCACATCTCCATGAGCTCACCGAGGATCTCGACCTCAGCGCCTTTGTGCTCTTCTCGTCCGGCGCGGCCGCGTGGGGCGGTAGCCGACAGCCCTCGTACGCCGCCGCCAACGCCTATCTCGACGCCCTCGCCGAACACCGCCGCGCCCGTGACCTGCCCGCCACCAGCCTCGTCTGGGCACCGTGGAGCGATGCGGGCATGGCCGCCGATGAGGCTGTCATCGACTACTACCGCCGGCGCGGAATGCGTCCCCTGGACACCGATCTCGCCATCGCCTCGCTCCAGCACTCCCTGGACCACGGCGACACCACGATCATCATCGCGGACATCGACTGGGAGAGGTTCCCGGCCGGTTTCACCGCGCAGCGGCCCAGCCCGCTGCTGTCCGACCTGGCGGCCACCGCGTCACCGGGCGCCGATGCCACCCCGGACGCCGACACGGCGTTGAGCGGCTCGCTTCAGCGGCAGCTGGCCACCAGCTCCCCCGCCCAGCAGCATCAACTCCTGCTCCATCACATCCAGACGCATGCCGCCGCGATCCTCGGCCATCCCACCATCGACGCGATTCCACCCGCCCAGCCGTTCCAGGAGCTGGGGTTCGACTCCCTCACGGCCGTCGAATTCGGCCATCGGCTCTCCGCCGCCACCGGTCTTAACCTTCCGCCCACTCTGGTCTTCGACCACCCCACGCCCAAGGAGCTGGCCGACTATCTGCGCGAGCGGCTCGTCGAGGGGCAGCTGACCTCCGAGGGACATCTGCTGTCGGAGCTCGACCGGTGGGACTCGGTCTCGGAGCCCTCGGCGGTGGACGAGGCGGCCCGTCGCCGGATCACCGGGCGACTGCGGCTGCTGCTGGCCAAGTGGAGCGACACGGAACGGGAAACGGAGCGTTCCGCGGCCCACAGCGAGCTCGAGACGGCGACGGCAGAAGACATTTTCGACCTCATCTCCGACGAGTTCGGAAAGTCCGACGAGCTCGGAAAGTCGTGAGCCAGATGACCCCCATCCTCCGCGACGCGCCAAGGAGCCTCCGCTAGATGTCGAACGAAGAGAAGCTGCTCGACCACCTCAAGTGGGTCACGGCCGAGCTGCGCCAGACCCGTGAGCGTCTGCGGGAGGCCGAGTCCGCCGAGCCGGAGCCCATCGCGATCGTGGGCATGGCCTGCCGCTATCCGGGCGGGGTGCGGTCGCCGGAGGAGCTGTGGCGGCTGGTGCGGGACGGCGAGGACGCCGTCTCCGGCTTTCCCGCGGACCGGGGTTGGGGCGTTGAGGAGCTGTTCGACCCGGATCCCGAAAGCTATGGGAAGTCGTATGTGGACCAGGGCGGATTCTGTTACGACGCGACCGAGTTCGACGCGGCCTTCTTCGACATCAGTCCCCGCGAGGCCCAGGCCATGGACCCGCAGCAGCGGCTGCTGCTGGAGACCGCGTGGGAGGCGTTCGAACGCGCCGGGCTCAACCGGGCGTCGCTGGGCGGCAGCAACACCGGGGTGTTCGCCGGGGTGGGTTCGCATGACTATCTGTCGGTCATCGGCGACATCACCAGCGAGGTGGAGGGCTACGTCGGCCCCGGGAACCTCGGCAGTGTGGTGTCCGGGCGGGTGGCGTACTCGCTCGGACTCGAGGGGCCCGCGGTCACGGTGGACACCGCGTGTTCCTCGTCGCTGGTCGCCATCCATCTGGCGTGTCAGGCCCTGCGCAGCGGCGAATGCGATCTGGCCCTGGCCGGTGGGGTGGCCGTCATGGCGACGCCCGGCGCGTTCATCGAGTTCTCCCGTCAGCGTGGCATGGCCCCCGACGGCCGCTGCAAGCCGTTCGCGGCGGCCGCCGATGGCACCGGATGGGGCGAGGGCGCGGGGTTGATCGTCCTGGAGCGCCTGTGTGAGGCGCGGCGCCGCAACCGCCGCGTCCTCGGGGTGATCCGGGGTTCCGCGGTCAACCAGGATGGTGCGTCGAATGGTCTTACGGCGCCGAACGGGCCCTCGCAGCAGCGGGTGATCCGACAGGCCCTGGCCAACGCGCAGCTGTCCACCGCCGAGGTGGACGCGGTCGACGGACACGGCACCGGGACCACCCTCGGCGACCCGATCGAGGCACAGGCGCTGCTGGCCACGTACGGCCAGGGCAGGCCGGAGGACCGGCCGCTGTGGCTGGGCTCCATCAAGTCCAACCTGGGACACACCCAGGCCGCCGCCGGTGCGGCCAGCGTGATCAAGATGGTGATGGCGATGCGGCACGAACTGCTGCCCGCCTCGCTGCACATCGACGAGCCGACACCACACGCCGACTGGGCGTCGGGTGCGGTACGGCTGCTGACCGAGCCGGTCGCGTGGCCACGTGGGGAGCGTCCGCGCCGGGCCGGTGTGTCCGCGTTCGGGATCTCCGGTACGAACGCCCATCTCATCCTTGAGCAGGCACCCGCCCCCGCCGAAACGCCATCCGTCGCAACGGTGCCGACCGACGGCGACAGCGACGGTGTGTCGGCGGGGGGTGTGGTGCCATGGGTGGTCTCCGGGCGTGGCGCTGAGGCACTGCGCGGTCAGGCACGGGCACTGGCCGAACGGGTGGCCACCGACCCCGAAGCATCGCCCACGGATGTCGGCTGGTCGCTGATCGCCACCCGGTCCGTCTTCGACCACCGCGCCGTCATCATCGGCGAACACCGCGACGAACTCCTGACCGGACTCAACGCCCTCGCCACCGGCAACACCCACCCCACCATCATCGAACCGACCACCACCACCAGCGGCGGCGTGGGCCCGGTCCTGGTCTTCCCCGGCCAGGGCTCCCAATGGCTCGGCATGGGCGCCGGACTCCTCAACGCCTCCCCAGTCTTCGCCACCCGCGTGACCGAATGCGACCAAGCCCTCGCCCCACACGTCGACTGGTCCCTGACCGAAGTCCTGCGCGGCGGAGTCAACGCCGCCGACCTCGCCCGCGTCGACGTCGTCCAGCCAGTCCTCTGGGCCGTCATGGTCTCCCTGGCCGCCGTATGGGACCACCACGGCGTCACCCCCACCGCCGTCGTCGGCCACAGCCAAGGCGAAATCGCCGCCGCCTGCGTCGCCGGAGCCCTCTCCCTCGACGAAGGCGCCCGCATCGTCGCCCTCCGCGCCCACGCCCTCCGCCGCCTCGCCGGCCACGGCGCCATGGCCTCCCTCACCCTCAGCCAAAACCAGGCAGAGGAGTTTCTCGCCGAACTCGGCAAAGGTGCCGAGGGGGTGGGGGTGGCCGCCGTCAACGGACCCGGCTCCGTCGTCGTCTCCGGACCACCCGAACAAGTCACCCACACTGTCACCGCATGCGAACAAACAGGCCACCGCGCCCGACTCATCGACGTGGACTACGCCTCCCACAGCGCCCAAGTCGACGAAATCGCCGAGGAGTTGCGGGAGGTGCTGTCGGGGATCGAGCCCGTCCAGGCAGAGGTGGCGTTCTACTCGACCGTCACCGGCACCCGCATGGACACCAGCGAGCTCGACACCACGTACTGGGTCAAAAACCTCCGCGAACGAGTGCGCTTCGCCGACGCCGTACGAGCACTCCTCGACGACGGCCACCGCGTATTCATCGAAGCCAGCACCCACCCCGTCCTCACCATCGGCATGCAGGAGACCTTCGAGGAAGCCGGTGTGCCCGCGGCCGCGGTGCCGACCCTGCGCCGGGACCACGGCGACCACGCCCAGTTGATGCGGTCGATGGCGCAGGCGTTCACGGCCGGAGTCATGGTCGACTGGACCCGCTGGTTCCCCACCGACCCCACACCTCACGTCATCGACCTGCCCACCTACGCCTTCCAGCGGCGCCGGTACTGGCTGGACGGACGGGGTGGCCACAGTGGCGACCCGGGCGACCTCGGGCTGGGGTCCGCTGAGCATCCGCTGCTCGGCGCCGCCGTGGAACTCGCGGAGGGCGGCGCCCATCTGCTGACCGGCCGGCTGTCGCCGCGGACCCATCCGTGGCTGAACGACCACCGGGTGCTGGACACCGTCCTGCTGCCGGGCACCGCCTTCGCCGAACTCGCCCTGCACGCGGCCGCGCGGACCGGCCGTGACCATGTGGCGGAGCTGACCCTGCACGCGCCACTGGTGATTCCGCAGGGCGAGGCGGTCGATGTGCAGATCGCCGTGGCCGCTCCCGATCACACCGGTGAGCGTCCGATCACGGTGCATTCACGGCCGGCGGCCGACACCGGCGACGCGGCCTGGACCCGGCATGCCACCGGGGCGCTCGCCGCCACCGCCGCGTCCAACTCCCCCGCTCTGGCGGCGGCTTGGCCGCCTCCCGGGGCGACATCGCTCCCCGTCGAGGACTTCTACCAGCGACTCGCCGACCACGGATACCACTACGGACCGTCCTTCCAGGGCCTCACCGCCGCGTGGCGGCTGGACGGCGATGTCTACGCCGAGGTGTCCCTGCCCGAAGGGGAACGCGAGGGCGCGGCCTCGTACGGTATCCATCCTGCCCTGTTCGACGCCGCCCTGCACGCCCGTGCCCTGGACGTCGCCCCCGACTCCGAGGACGCGCACCGGATCCTGCTCCCGTTCGCCTGGAGCGGTCTGCGGCTGCGCGCCACCGGCGCGGACACCCTGCGGATCCGGATCACCCCGACGGCATCGGACCGCCTCACCCTGCTCGCGGCCGATCCGACCGGCGCGCCGGTGGCCGTCGTGGACGATCTGATTCTGCGTCCGGTGCCGGACGGGCAGTTGGGCCGGGCCCTTGCGGCGGGCAGGAACTCGCTGTTCCAGCTCGCCTGGACGCGGATGACACCGGCCGAGGGCGCCCCGGCATGCCGTTCTGCCGTGATCGGCCCGGACGGCGGTCCCCTGGCCGACGCGCTGTCCGACGCCTCCCACCTCCCGGATCTGGCCGCCGTGCGGGCGGCGGTGGCGAGCGGGGCCCCGGCCCCCGATGTGGTGTTCGCCTTCTTCGGCTCTTCCGCCGATGGCCGGGACGATCCGGTGGAGCGCGCCCATGACCTGGGCAGGGAGGCCCTCGGGGTGTTGCGGGAGTTCCTCGCCGCTCCCGAATGCGCCGACGCCCGGTTGGCGGTGGTCACCCGTGGGGCGGTCGCCCCGCAGAGTCATGACGATGTCCACGATCTGCCCGCCTCCGCCGTATGGGGCCTGGTGCGCAGCGCCCAGTCGGAGAGCCCCGGCCGGGTCCTGCTGCTCGACCTCGACGCACGGGACGACTCGCTACGAGCCCTGTCCGACGCCGTGGCCTCGGGCGAGCCCCAGCTGGCGCTGCGCGACGGGGTGGCGTACGTACCGCGACTCGTCCACGACGACGCGGCCAAGCGGCTCACCCCGCCGGAGGGGTCGGCCACGTGGCGTCTGGGGTTGACGGGCCATGGCAGCCTGGATCAGCTGGCGCTGGTCGACTGCCCGGACAACACCCGCCCGCTGGACCGGGGCGAGGTCCGGGTGGCACTTCGGGCGGGCGGGGTGAACTTCCATGACGTCGTCGTGGCGCTGGGCATGGTGGAGGACCCCAGGCCACTGGGCGGCGACGGTGCGGGCGTGGTCGTCGAAGTGGGGCCGGACACCGAGGAGTTCGCGGTGGGCGACCGGGTCATGGGCCTGTTCAACGGCACCGGGTCGCTGGTGGTCACCGACGTCCGGATGATCACCAGGATCCCCGCGGGGTGGTCCTACGCGCAGGCGGCCACCACACCGTCCGCCTTCCTCACGGCCTACTACGGTCTCGCCGATCTCGCGGGGCTGCGGGCCGGGGAGAAGCTGCTGCTGCACGCGGCCACCGGTGGGGTGGGACTGGCGGCCGTGCAGCTGGCTCGCCACTGGGAGGCCGAGGTGTTCGCCACGGCGGGACCCGCGAAGTGGCACGCCCTGCGGGAGCGCGGTTTCGACGACCGCCATATCGCCTCCTCGCGCACCCTCGACTTCGAGGAGGGGTTCCGCGCCGCCGCCGGATCCGTCGATGTGGTGCTCAACTCCCTGGCCGGTGACTTCATGGACGCGTCCTTGCGGCTGCTGGCCCCCGGCGGTCGCTTCATCGACATGGGCCGGACGGACGTCCGCGAGCCCGAGGAGGTCGGCGCCCGGTATCCGGGGGTCGTCTATCGCGCGTTCGACCTGGTCGGCGGCGCGGGTCCGGACCGTATCCAGCAGATGCTGGCCGAGTTGTCGACGTTGTTCCAGGACGGGACGCTGCAACCGCTGCCGACCACGCCGTGGGACATCCGCAGGGCCCCCGAGGCGTTCCGCTACTTCAGCCAGGCCCGCCACATCGGCAAGATCGTCCTGACGCTCCCCACCGCCCTCGCCCCGGAGGGCACGGTCCTCATCACCGGTGGCACGGGCACCCTCGGTGCCGCCACCGCCCGCCATCTGGTGGCCCACCACGGCGTAGGGCGGCTGCTGCTCATCAGCCGCCGGGGCCTCGACGCCCCGGGGGCCACGGAGCTGGCGGCCGAACTGACCGAGCTCGGCGCGCACGTTTCCGTCGCGGCGTGTGACGCGGCCGACCGGGCCGCCCTGGCCAAGCTGCTGGAGACCGTTCCCGACCGTCATCCGCTCACCGCCGTCGTCCACGCCGCCGGGCTGCTGCGCGATGCCACGGTCGAGGCGCTCACGCCCGATCAACTCGATGAGGTGCTGCGGGCGAAGGCCGACGCGGCGTGGAATCTGCATGAACTCACCCGCGACGCCGGGCTGTCGGCGTTCGTGTTGTTCTCCGCGGCGGCCGGGCTGCTGGGCGCCGCGGGCCAGGGCAACTACGCGGCGGGCAACGCCTTCCTGGACGCGCTCGCCGTGCACCGTCATGCCCAGGGCCTGCCCGCCACCTCCCTGGCCTGGGGGTACTGGGCCCAGGCCACCGGCATGACCGGGGGAATGACCGACACCGACCGGGCCCGGCTGGCGCGGGCCGGGGTGGTGGGGCTGGAGACCGAACAGGGTCTCGCACTGCTCGACATCGCGCTCGACAGCGGCCTGCCGACCCTGGCGCCCATCCGGCTCGACCTGGCCACCCTGCGGCGTGAGGCCCATGCCGACGATCTGCCGCCCCTCTTCAGGAGCCTGGTGCGCGGCGCCGCCCCGCAGGCGGCTGCCGGAGCCGTCGCCTCGGGCGGGGCGGCACCGGCGGAGGCGTTCGCCGCCATGTCCGGGGAGGACCGGCAGCAGGCGCTCCTGAAGCTGGTGCGCAACGCCACGGCGACGGTGCTGGGCCATGACACGGCGGATGCCATCCACCCCGCCCAGAACTTCCGGGAGCTGGGCTTCGACTCGCTGACCGCCGTGGAGCTGCGGAACCGGCTGGGCGCCGCCACCGGTCTGCGGCTGCCCGCCACGCTGGTCTTCGACCACCCCACACCCACCGCGGTGGTGCGTCTGCTGGAGGAGCTCCTGGTCCCGGCCGGGACGGCGTCGGCGGACTCGCTCCTCACCGGCCTCGACTCCCTCGACGCCGCCTTGACCGGGGGGATCACCGACCGGGAGCAACGGGCCCGGATCGCGGCGCGGCTGCGCGAGCTGCTGCGCAAGGCGGACGGCCCGTGGCAGGACGCGGATGGCGACGACGACGCCGAGGAGGATCTGGCGTCGGCCAGCGACGAGGAGTTGTTCCGGGCGCTCGACAACGAGCTGACCGTCCCCTCCGACGACAGTCTCCGATGAATTCAGGACCGATGAATCAGGACCACTGGACCAGGACCGCTGAATCAGGACAGCCGTGACGATCGGGTTGATGCGATATGACGGATGACGAGAAGCTCCGCAGCTATCTCAAGCGGGCGACCGCCGATCTGCGTCTGGCCAGGCGGCAGTTGCGCGAGGTCGAGGACCGTGCCCGGGAGCCCATCGCCATCGTCGGGATGGCCTGCCACTTCCCCGGCGGTGTGGCGACCCCCGAGGACCTGTGGCGGGTGGTGGACGAGGGCGTGGACGTCATCTCCTCGTTTCCCGAGGACCGTGGCTGGGACCTGGAGAACCTCTACGACCCGGATCCGGAGCACGCCGGTACCAGCAGCGCCCGCGAGGGCGGATTCCTGCGCGATGTGGCCGACTTCGACGCCGAGTTCTTCGGGATCAGCCCGCGTGAGGCCGCGGCGATGGATCCGCAGCAGCGGCTGCTGCTGGAGACCGCGTGGGAGGCGTTCGAGCGCGCGGGGCTCACGCGGGAGGCGCTGAGCGGCAGTGCCACCGGAGTGTTCGCCGGGGTGGACTCGTACCACTATCTGTCGCTGATCGGCCAGACGACGAGCGACTCGGCGGGCTATGTGGCCACCGGGAACCTCGGCAGCGTGGTCTCGGGCCGGGTGTCTTACTCGTTCGGCCTGGAGGGGCCCGCGGTCACGGTGGACACGGCGTGCTCGTCGTCACTGGTGGCCACGCACCTGGCGGTGCAGGCGCTGCGGCAGGACGAGTGCTCGCTGGCCCTCGCCGGCGGAGTGACGGTGATGGCCACACCCGGTGGGTTCACCGAGTTCTCGCGTCAGCGCGCGCTCTCCCCGGACGGTCGGTGCAAGGCGTTCGCCGCGGCGGCCGACGGCACGGGCTTCTCCGAGGGCGTCGGTCTGGTGCTGCTGGAGCGGCTGTCGGACGCGCGGCGCAACGGGCACCGGGTGCTCGCGGTGATCCGGGGCTCGGCGGTCAACCAGGATGGTGCGTCGAATGGCCTTACGGCGCCGAACGGGCCCTCGCAGCAACGAGTGATCCGGCAGGCCCTGGTCAACGCGGGGCTGTCGCCATCCGAGGTGGACGCGGTGGAGGCGCACGGTACGGGCACCACGCTGGGCGACCCCATCGAGGCGCAGGCGCTGCTGGCCACGTACGGCCAGGGACGGCCGGAGGACCGGCCGCTGTGGCTGGGCTCCATCAAGTCCAACATCGGGCACACGCAGGCCGCCGCCGGGGTGGCGAGCATCATCAAGATGGTGCAGGCCCTGCGGCATGAGGTGCTCCCCGTCTCGCTGCACATCGACGAGCCGACACCGCATGTGGACTGGGGTGCGGGCGAGGTACGGCTGCTGACCGAACCGGTCGAGTGGGCGGCGAACGGACGGCCGCGCCGTGTGGGTGTGTCGTCGTTCGGCATCAGCGGTACGAACGCCCATCTGATCCTGGAGCAGGCCCCCGAACCGGCCGAGGTCGCCCCCGCGCCGGACACGTCGGGGGGCGGTGTGTCGGCGGGTGGTGTGGTGCCATGGGTGGTCTCCGGGCGTGGCGCTGAGGCACTGCGCGGTCAGGCACGGGCACTGGCCGAACGGGTGGCCACCGACCCCGAAGCATCGCCCACGGATGTCGGCTGGTCGCTGATCGCCACCCGGTCCGTCTTCGACCACCGCGCCGTCATCATCGGCGAACACCGCGACGAACTCCTGACCGGACTCAACGCCCTCGCCACCGGCAACACCCACCCCACCATCATCGAACCGACCACCACCACCAGCGGCGGCGTGGGCCCGGTCCTGGTCTTCCCCGGCCAGGGCTCCCAATGGCTCGGCATGGGCGCCGGACTCCTCAACGCCTCCCCCGTCTTCGCCACCCGCGTGACCGAATGCGAACAAGCCCTCGCCCCACACGTCGACTGGTCCCTGACCGAAGTCCTGCGCGGCGGAGTCAACGCCGCCGACCTCGCCCGCGTCGACGTCGTCCAGCCAGTCCTCTGGGCCGTCATGGTCTCCCTGGCCGCCGTATGGGACCACCACGGCGTCACCCCCACCGCCGTCGTCGGCCACAGCCAAGGCGAAATCGCCGCCGCCTGCGTCGCCGGAGCCCTCTCCCTCGACGAAGGCGCCCGCATCGTCGCCCTCCGCGCCCACGCCCTCCGCCGCCTCGCCGGCCACGGCGCCATGGCCTCCCTCACCCTCAGCCAAAACCAGGCAGAGGAGTTTCTCGCCGAACTCGGCAAAGGTGCCGAGGGGGTGGGGGTGGCCGCCGTCAACGGACCCGGCTCCGTCGTCGTCTCCGGACCACCCGAACAAGTCACCCACACTGTCACCGCATGCGAACAAACAGGCCACCGCGCCCGACTCATCGACGTGGACTACGCCTCCCACAGCGCCCAAGTCGACGAAATCGCCGAGGAGTTGCGGGAGGTGCTGTCGGGGATCGAGCCCGTCCAGGCAGAGGTGGCGTTCTACTCGACCGTCACCGGCACCCGCATGGACACCAGCGAGCTCGACACCACGTACTGGGTCAAAAACCTCCGCGAACGAGTGCGCTTCGCCGACGCCGTACGAGCACTCCTCGACGACGGCCACCGCGTATTCATCGAAGCCAGCACCCACCCCGTCCTCACCATCGGCATGCAGGAGAGCATCGAGGTGGCGGGGGTCGACGCGGTCACCATCCCGACTCTGCGGCGCGACCACGGTGGACCGGCCCAGCTGGCACGGTCCGTGGCGCAGGCGTTCACCGCCGGAGTCACCGTCGACTGGACCCGCTGGTTCCCCACCGACCCCGCACCCCGCGTCATCGACCTGCCGACCTACGCCTTCCAGCGTGAGCGGTACTGGCTGGACGGAGAGGGCGGGCCGGGTGGCGACCCGGCCGATCTGGGGCTGACGGCCGCCGGGCATCCGCTGCTCGGCGCGGCCGTGGAGCTCGCCGACGGCACCACTCACGTGCTCACTGGCCGCATCTCCACCCGGTCCCATCCATGGCTCGCCGAGCATGTGGTGGCGGGTGCGGTGCTGGCGCCGGGCGCGATGCTGGTGGAGTGGGCGCTGCGGGCGGCCGACGAGGTCGGCTGCGGCGGGGTGGAGGAGCTGGCACTGCAGGTTCCGCTGGCGCTGCCCGAGTCCGGTGGGCTGCGGGTGCAGGTGGTGGTGGGTGCCGCGGCGGAGGACGGGCGGCGTGAGGTGCGGATGTACTCGCGCCCTGACCGCCCCGACCATCCCGACGGCCCCAACGGCGTCGGCCACGCCCTGGCCCTCGATTCCGGCCTGGACGCGGGGTGGGTGTGTCATGCGGTGGGCGTGCTCGCGCCCGCCGCCGACGCCCCCGCCCCGGTGGAGGGCCTGGGCGGGACATGGCCGCCGCCGGGCTCGGAGCCGCTGGACGTCGGCGCCTTCTACGAGCAGGTGATGGCGGCGGGGTACGGATACGGCCCGGCGTACCAGGGCCTGACGGCCGCGTGGCGCCAGGGCGGGGATGTCCTCGCCGAGGTGGCATTGCCCGATGCCGCGGGAGGCCGGGACGGATTCGGCATCCATCCGGTGCTGCTGGACGCGGCGCTGCATCCGTCGCTGCTGATGGACCGGCCCGAGGGCCAGGAGGACGACGGCCAGGTGTGGTTGCCGTTCGCCTGGAACGGCGTGTCCCTGTGGGCCACCGAGGCGGCCACAGTGCGGGTGCGGCTGTCCCGGGACGAGGAGCGGCAGTCGCTGCGCCTCACGGTGGCGGACACGGTGGGCGCGCCGGTGCTGACGGTCGACTCGCTGGTGACCCGTCCTGCCGCGACGGACCGGCTGCGCACGGCCGCCCGTGCCGTGGACGGGCTGTTCACCCTCGACTGGACGCCGCTGCCCGCCCCGGCCACCGCGCCGTCCCCCACCTCGGTGGTCGGCGACGGCGGTTGGGTGGTGCTGGGCGAGGACCGGCTGGGGCTGGCGGAGACCGTCCGGGCGGACATGGGCGATGCCATGGCGTGCCACCCGGACCTGGAGGCGCTGATCGCGGCCGTCGACGCGGGCGAGCCCGCCCCTGCCGTCGTCCTGGCCCATCCGTATGCCGCCGAGGGTGACCACGGGGACGGGCTGGGGGCGACCGAGGAGCTACTGAGCCTGGTGCAGTCCTGGCTGCGGCGCCCGGCGCTGGCCGACACGCGGCTGGTGGTCGTCACACGGGGCGCGGTGGCGGCGGCCCATCCCGGCAAGGACACCGATGACACCGATGACACCAATAGCGCCGACGACACCGACGCCACCGCACTGGACCCGTCCGGTGCCGGAGCGTGGGGACTGATCCGCAGCGCCCAGTCGGAGAACCCGGGCCGGTTTGTGTTGCTCGACCTCGCCGAGGGCCACGAGGACCACGAAGGCCGGGAGGGCCTCGTGGAGGCCGTGGTGCGCGCGGTCGACGCGCATGAGCCCCAGGTGGCGGTGCGGGACGGACGGGTGCTGGTGCCCCGGATGGTCCGCGCGACGGCCGCACCCAGCCCGGCCACGGAGGGCCGGGACGAGCAGGAAACCGCCGGACTCGACGCCGAGGGCACCGTGCTGATCACGGGTGGCACCGGCACCCTGGGCGCTCAGGTCGCCGAACACCTGGTGCGCACATGGGGCGTCAGGCATCTGCTGCTGGTGAGCCGGAGCGGCCCGGAGGCCGCCGGTGCGGATGAACTCACCGACCGGCTCACCGAGTTGGGTGCCCAGGTACGGATCACCGCGGCCGATGTCACCGACCCGGACGCGGTGGCCGATCTGGTGGCCGGGGTCGATCCCGCGCATCCGCTGACCGGTGTGGTCCACGCGGCCGGGGTGCTGGACGACGCCGTCCTCACCACCCAGACCCCGGAGCGGCTGGCGCGGGTGTGGCGTCCGAAGGCCACGGCCGCGGCCCATCTGCACGCCGCGACCGCGGAGCTGCCGCTGTCCCTGTTTGTGATGTTCTCCTCCACGGCGGGCACGCTGGGCGCCTCGGGACAGTCCAACTACGCTGCGGCGAACGCCTATTGCGACGCCCTGGCCGCCCGGCGCCGCGCCCTCGGCCTGCCGGGGCTTTCGGTGGCGTGGGGCCTGTGGGCCGACGCCAGCGGGATGACCGGGCATCTGGGGGAGACGGACCGGGCCAGGATGAGCCGGTCGGGCATCGGGGCGATGTCCAGCGAGCGGGCGCTGGGGCTGCTGGACGCCGCAGTGCGCCACGGCCACCACCATCTGATCGCCATCGACCTGGACGTAAGGGCACTGGCGGGCCAGCCGGCGCTCACCCTGCCCGCTCCCCTGCGGGCGCTCACCGGTGGCGGTACGGCCCGGCGCACCGCGGCCACGGCCCGCCCGCACACCGACTGGGCCGGTCATCTGGCCGCGCTGCCGGTGGAGGAGCAGCGCCGTACGCTGCTCAATCTGGTCCTCACCCATGCCGCGGCGGCGCTGGGCCACTCCGACCCGGGGCGGATCCAGACCGAGCGCGGCTTCCTGGAGCTCGGTTTCGACTCGCTGACCGCGATCGAGTTGCGCAACAGGCTGACGGCCGTGACCGGGCTGCGGCTGGCCACCACCCTCATCTTCGACCACCCGAATCCGGCCGCGCTCGCCGTCCATTTGCATGCGGAATTGGCGCCCGAGGATGTGGATCCGCTTCCCCCGGTGCTGGGCGAAATCGACAGGCTGGAAAGCGCGCTGCTTTCCGTGGCCCAGGACGAGACGGCGCATGCGGCGCTGCTGAAGCGCCTTCAGTCCACGCTGTCGAAACTGGGTGCCCTGCACGGCGGCGGGACGGAGGAAGGCCAAGCGGCCGGCCGTATTCAGGACGCCACGGCCGACGAGATCTTCCAGTTCATCGACCAGGACCTGGGCCGAAGTGAAAGCGACGGAGAGCATGCACATGGGGGCACACGGTGATTGATGAGCGAAGCCGGAAGAAGCTCATTCTCGAGCACAGCCGCCGGATGAACGCCGCGGATATCGACGGGCTTCTCGAACTCTACGCGGACGAGGTCACGTTCGAGGATCCGGTCGGATCGGGGCGCAGGACCGGGCGGGACGCCCTTCGGGCGCATTTCGAGGAGCTCGCCGCCGCGGGTATCTCCGAGATTCCCGGTGAGCCGGTCGCGGGGCAGGACGGGGTGCATGTCCTGGTGCCGGTGACGGCCACCATGGACTATCTGCCCAAAGGCCCCGGCTTCGCCGAGCGCGGCTGGCTGACGGCCCCGGACGCCCCGGAGAACTCCCGCATCACCTGGGACTACGTCCTGATGATGCGCGCGGGGGCCGGTGGCCTCATTCAGGAACTGCAGATGTTCTGGGGGAGGTCGGACATTGTTATCGCCGGCTGATCCCCGACAACCCCCGCACCGCACTGGAGGCGTTCATGGCCGATGAGGCGACCCTCAAGAGGATGGCTCTGGAATACGCGCGGCGCATGAACGAGGGTGATGTCGAGGCCGTATTGGAGCTCTTCTCGGACGACATCGTCTTCGAGGATCCGGTCGGCGCGCCCCCGCTCATCGGAAAGGACGCGCTTCGCGAACACATCGCCTGGTCCATCGAATGCCAGGTGCACGAGACCCCGGGGCGTCCGGTCACTTCCATGGACGGCCGCAGCGTGGCGGTGCCGACCACGGTCACGGTGTACGCACCGGCCAAACTCACCTTCAGCATCATCGGCGTGATCGAGCTCGGTGATGACGGACTGGTCCATCACGCCCAGGCGTTCTGGGGCATCACGGATACGAAAGTGGGCGACGGTCCCGAACTCACCGGTGTCGCACATTTCATGGCGGTCACCCAGAATCTCGCCAAGATGGTCCAGGCCAAGGGCAGCCCCAGTCCGATGGGAAAGCCGTAAGCGGTGAAGGGAGGAGAGCGAGAACCATGACCGAACCCACACACGGAATCGTTCTGGGCGGAGGCTGGGCGGGAATGCTGGCTGCCCATGTGCTGGCCCGCCATGTGGAGCGCGTCACCGTCGTGGAGCGCGATGTGCTGCCGGACGGCCCCCGGCACCGCAAGGGATCGCCGCAGGGACGCCATGTCCATGTGCTGTGGTCCAGCGGTGCGCGCATCGTGGACACGCTGCTGCCGGGCATGATCGACCAACTGCTCGACGCGGGCGCCCGCCGGATCGGATTCCATCAGGACCTGGTGACCTTGACGTCCCACGGCTGGCAGCACCGCTTTCCGCCGCGGCAGTTCGCCCTGATGTGCACCCGCCCGTTCCTGGACTGGAAGGTCCGCGACCGCGTGCTCGCCACCGGGCGGATCACCGTGCGTCAGCGCACCGAGATCCTCGATCTGGTCGGCGACGCCAAACGGGTCACCGGGGTCCGGGTGCGCGACATGGACACCGGGGCGGGCGAAACCCTGGAGGCCGATCTGGTGGTCGACGCCTCCGGGCGCGGTTCCCGGCTCCGGCACTGGCTGTCGGCGCTGGAGGTGCCGCCGCTGGAGGAGGACATCGTCGACGCGGGCATCGCGTACGCCACCCGTGTGTACCAGGGTCCGCCGGGCGCCGCGGCCGGATTCCCCGCCGTCAACGTGGCCGCCGACCACCGGCTGCGCGAGCCGGGCCGGTTCGGGGTGGTGTATCCGCAGGAGGACGGCACCTGGATGGTGACCCTGTCGTGCACCCGGGGCGCCGGACTGCCCACCCACGACGACGAGTTCCTGCCCTACGCGCGGACACTGCGCCATCCGCTGGTCGCCGATCTCATCGCGCTCGCGAAGCCGCTGACCTCGGTGGCCGTCTCGCGGGTCGGCGCCAACCGGCGGCTGTATCCGGAGCGTCTTGACATCTGGCCGGAGGGGCTGCTGGTGCTCGGGGACGCGCTGGCCGCGTTCAACCCGATCTACGGCCATGGCATGAGCTCGGCTGCCCGCGCGGCCGCCGCACTGGACACCGAGCTCCAGCGGTCCGGGATCGCGGGGGGCACGACGCACCGGGCCCAGCAGGCGATCAGCGCCACCGTGGACGACCCCTGGGTCATGGCCGCGTCCAAGGACGTGGAGTACGTCAACTGCCGGATGAATACGACGGATCCACGGCTGACGGGCGGGGCCATGGCGCGGCAGCGCTTCTCCGATCTGATCGCCGACCGGTCGATCCGCTCCTCGGCGGTGTGTGATGTGGTGACCGATGTCATCAGCCTCACCGCACCGCAGTCCGAGCTGGCGTCCAGCCGCTTCCTGTCGCTGATGCAGAAGGACCGGGTCCTCCCGGAGCTCACCGAGCCGCCGCTGACCGCCGATGAGCTGGCTCTGGTGGATCTGAGCCCGCGCAGCACAGTGGGTGCGGGCGGCTCATGAGCAACGAGGAAAAGCTCGTCGACTATCTGAAGTGGACCACGTCCGAGCTCCACGAGACCCGGCAGCGGCTGCGGGAGGTCCAGGACGGCCTCGAGGAGCCGATCGCCATCGTCGGCATGGCCTGCCGCTTTCCCGGCGGGGTGCGCACCCCGGCCCAGCTGTGGGACCTGGTGGCCGACGGGCGGGACGCCGTCTCCAGCTTCCCCACCGACCGGGGCTGGGACCTGGAGAACCTCTACCACCCCGATCCGGAGAACCACGGCACCTCGTATGTGCGGGCCGGCGGCTTCATCTATGACGCGGCCGACTTCGACGCGGACTTCTTCGACATCGGCGCCCGGGAGGCGGCGGCCATCGAACCGCAGCAGCGGATGCTGCTGGAGCTGGCGTGGGAGGCGACGGAGAGCGCGGGCATCGATCCGCACACCCTGCGGGGCAGCCGGACCGGTGTCTACACGGGGGTGATGTACCACGACTACGCCTCGCGTCTGGACGAGATCCCCGAGGGTCTGCTGGGCCACGTCGGCAACGGCAACGCGGGCAGTGTGTCCTCGGGCCGGGTGGCGTTCACCCTCGGTCTGCAGGGCGCGGCGGTCAGCCTGGACACCGCGTGTTCGTCATCGCTGGTGGCCATGCACCTGGCGGCCGGGGCACTGAGGCGGGGCGAGTGCACGCTGGCGCTGGCCGGTGGCGCCGCCATCATGTACACCGCGAGCGTGTTCCAAGTGGCCTCCAGTCAGCGCCAGTTGTCCCCCGATGTCCGGTGCCGGTCGTTCGCGGACGCCGCCGACGGCATGGTGTACGGGGAGGGCGCCGGTCTGCTGCTGCTGGAGCGGCTGTCGGACGCACGGCGCAACGGCCATCCGGTGCTGGCCATGGTCCGCGGCTCGGCCATCAACCAGGACGGTGCCAGTACGGGCATGGCCGCGCCCAACGGCCCCGCCCAGCAGCAGCTGATCCGCGACGCCCTGGCGAACGCCCGGCTGTCCACGGGGGACGTGGACGCGGTGGAGGCGCATGGCACGGGTACCGCGTTCGGCGACTCCATCGAGCTCCAGGCGCTGCTCGCCACGTACGGACAGGACCGTCCGGACGACCGGCCGCTGCTGCTGGGATCCATCAAGTCGAACATCGGTCATACGCAGGCCGCCGCCGGAATGGCCGGTGTGATCAAGATGGTGATGGCGATGCGCCGGGGCGTGCTGCCACGCTCGCTCCACATCGACCGGCCGACCCGGCTGGTGCACTGGCGCAAGGGCGCGGTGCGGCTGCTGACCGAGCGGATGGACTGGCCGCGGGTGGACCGGCCACGACGGGCCGGTGTGTCCTCGTTCAGCGCCAGCGGCACCAACGCCCATGTGATTCTCGAGGAGTTCACCGAACCGGTGGAGGGCGCCGCCGACGAGGGTGGCGCCCGCGACCCGGGAGTGGTGCCGTGGGTGCTGTCCGCGCGGGGCGCGGCGGCGGTGCGCGACCAGGCCCGTGCGCTGGCCGCACATGTGGCCGGTCCCAGGCCGTCCCCCACAAACGTCGGTTGGTCGCTGGTGGCCACGCGGTCGGTGTTCGACCACCGGGCGGTCGTGGTCGGCCGGGGGCCGGACGAGCTGAGGGCGGGGCTGGCCGCGCTGGCGGCCGGTGAGCCGCATCCCTCGGTGGTGGGACCCGAAGTGGCCCGTACCGGCGCGGCGGCCTCGGCGGGCGGGACGGTGTTCGCCTTCGGTGGCGAGGGCGGTCATCCGCCGGGGACGGGAGCCGAGTTGTACGACCGGTTCCCCGTCTTCGCCACGGCCCTCGACGAGGTCGGCGGGCTGCTCGGGACGAAGGGGGAACACGACGCGTCCTCCCGGACTGGGCTGTTCGCCCTCTACATCGCGCTGGCCCGGCTGCTGGCCTCGGTGGGGGTGCGCCCCGGCGCGGTGGTGGGCTGCGGGGTCGGTGAGATCGCGGCGGCGCACATCACCGGTGCTCTCGATCTCGCCCACGCGTGTCGGCTGGTGGCCGCCGGCGCCGATCCGGGCGCGGTGGAGTACGAGCGGCCGCCCATGCCCTCGCTCGACGAGGCCGGTGCGGTGTGGGAGCTGGGGCCAGGGGCGATGCTGCCCTCCGCCCCGGCGGCGCTGGTGCTGTCACCCTTCCGCGGCGCGGGGTCCGAGGTGCGGGAGCTGATGTGCGGCCTGGCCCGTATGCACACCATGGGCGCCACCGTGGACTGGGCCACCGTGTTCGACGGCGACCCCGCTCCCCGCACCGTCGCACTGCCCACCTACGCCTTTCAGCGACAGCGATACTGGCTGGAGGACGAGGCGCCGGCGGATGCCGTGCCCACGGTGGAGACCTGGGCGGAGGCCGAGTTCTGGGACGCCGTGGAACGTACGGACACGGCGGCCCTGACCCGGGCGCTCGAGGTGCCCGCCGACCGGCGAGAGGCGCTCGCGGAGATCCTGCCCGCCCTGGCCACCTGGCGGCGGCAGCGGGAGTGGCGCTACCGCATCGCCTGGAAGCCCCTCCCCGACCCGCCGACACCACGGCTGACCGGCACCTGGCTGGTCGTGACGTCCGGCGACGGCGGGGACGACGCCACGGTGGCCGCCGTGACCACCGCGCTGCGCGACCATGGCGCGGAGACCGTCATGTTCGCTCCGGACACCACACCGGGGGACGACGAGGCGCCGGCCCGGCGGATGGCCGAGGCCGTCGCCGGGCGGCCGGTCGCGGGGGTCCTCTCCCTGCTGGCGCTGGAAGACGCTCGGCCCCCGGCCGTCGACGGGCGGAGCCCGGCGCTCGCCCCGACCGTGGAGTTGTTCGAGACGCTGCGGCGGGCCGGGGTCGAGGCGCCGGTGTGGTCGGCCACCCGCGGTGGCGTCAGCGTCGACGTGGGCGATCCGATGTCCCGTCCGGAGCAGGCCGGGTTCTGGGGCCTGGGCGGCGCGCTGGCGATGGACCGTCCACGCTGGTGGGGCGGGCTGGTCGAGCTGCCGGACAGGTTCGACGACCGCGCGGGGCGGCGGCTCGCGGGGGTGCTGGCCGGGGCGTACGGCGAAGTGGAGGTGGCCGTACGAGGCGACAGCTGCTTCGCCCGGCGCTTGGTGCGCGACGTTCCCACGGCCCTCACCACCCCCGCCCGACGGCTCCGGGGAACGGTCCTCATCACGGGCGCCGCCACCGCCCTGGGCGCCCACACCGCCCGCTGGGCGGCCGAGGACGGCGCCGAACACCTGCTGCTCATCGACAACACCGCGCCACCGGCCGCCGATCTGGTGGCCGAGCTCGGCGCCTCTGGCATACGGACGTCCGTGGCCACCGTCGATGTGGCGGACCCGGAGGCGCTGGCCACGGTCGTCGCGGGCATTCCCGCGGAGTTCCCGCTGACGGCCGTCCTGCATCTCACGGCGCCCCTGGCCGCCGAGGCGGGGCAGCTGGAAGTGGCCCGGATCGAGCGCGAGTGGGCGGCCACGGTGGCGGGCGCGGTGAACCTCTGCGCCCTCGGCAGCGACCATGAGCTGTCGGCCCTGGTGCTCGGATGCTCGGTCGTGGGCGTCCTGCCCAGCCCGGGTCTTGGCAACCAGGCACCGGCGCACGCCTTTCTGGGCGCGCTCGCCCAGGAGTGCCGGGCAAGGGGCGTACCGGCGACCTCGGTGTGCTGGGGCTCGATCGACGACCCCGACACGGCCGTCGGCGCCGCCAAGCAGCTGCGCACCAACGGGCTGCCCGCACTGCCCCAGCGCTCGGCCGCCGCCCTGCTGCGGCAGGCGGTCATGGCGGACACGGCGTCCGTGGTCATCGCGGACATCGACTGGGCCTGGATGACCGCACACGCCTCCGAGCTGGGAACACATCTGCTCTTCGATGACGTCTCCGGCCCTTCGAGCACGCCGCATACGCACCGCGGTCGGTGACCGACGCCGACCGGCCCCAACCAGGCGGGAGTACCCATGAACGCACACACCAAAGTCAACAACCACACCCCCGGCGACGGCACCGAAGTTCAAGGAGACGGATCCGCGATGCAGACGGAGAAGAGCGAGACCGCACTCGACGGGGCGGCGCTGCACCAGGCGCTCGCCATCGCCACGGCCGAGGAGCGCGAGGACATCATGCGGGAGACCGTACGGACGCAGCTCGCCGACATCCTGGCACCCACCGTGGTGGACGACGACAGCAACTTCCTGGAGAACGGGCTCACTTCACTGACCGCTCTCGAGCTCACCCGCAATCTGATGACGCTCACCGACGTGGAGATCCCCCTCGTCGCCATCCTGGAGTACCCCACCCCCACCCAGCTCGGCCACTACCTCGCCGAGGCGTACGCCGCGGTCAACTCCGGTGACGGCGCCACGGCCTAGTCCGGCCGGCACGCCCGCGGGGCACAACGCCGCGGGGGGGGGGGGGGGGGGCGCCCGCGCCCCGCGCGGGGGGTGGTGGG
>NZ_JBHYVB010000165.1:20141-26714 GCF_042750115.1 Streptomyces sp. NPDC059455 | reverse complement strand
GGGGGGGCCGTGGGGGGGGGGGGCGCGGGGGCCGCCCGCGGGCGCCGGGGGGGGGGGGGGGGGGGGGGGGGGGGGGGGCGCCGCCCCCGCCGCGGGGGATATCGGCCCGGTGTCCGCGGGGGATATCGGCCCGGTGTCCGAGGGGGATATCGGCCCGGCGTCGGGGGTCGGCGGCGCGCTCATCCGGTGACCGTCCGTTTGAGGGCGGCCCGCTTCAGGGCCCGGGCCCGGCGCGCCACCTTGCGCACCGTCTCATTGCGCGGGATGAACGCCAGCTGCGAGGGCACCGCCCCGGGCAGGGCGAGCGCGGTCAGCCGGCGCTTCTTGAAGTAGCGCCAGGTGTTGTTGTCCAGGTGGGCGGCCAGATAGCGCTCGGCCGCGGGCCGCAGATCCGGGTAGATCTTGGCCTGCATGCAGAAGCCGACCGCGGAGACCAGCCCGGTGAGCCGCTTGCCCGCCCGCTCGTCCACCGGCTGGGCGGCGGCCACCGCCTTGTGGTTCTCGAGGTCGGGCAGCAGCGCGTCCACGATCGTCACCGGCACACGGTTGCTGTTCTGGTACGGGGTGAGCCGCTCCAGCAGCGTGTCGGTGCCGATCCGGGCCACCGGCAGCCCGTAGAAGACGTCGGCGGTGAGCAGCGCGGTGGAGAAGCAGCCGATGACCAGGGCCGGGCTCATCCGCTGGTAGAGCACCTCGGCGAGGACCGGGGTGTCCATGACGGTCAGCTCCGCGCCCAGCTCGGCGGCCTTCTTCTCCAGCATCCGCGACCAGCGGGCCGGGGCGGTGGGGTGCGGCTTGAAGACGACGGTGCGGTGGCCCAGCGCCACGGCGCCGCGCAGCATCCGCATATGCAGCTCTTCCTCCTCCTGCGGGGAGAGGATGTCCAGCGCGGACAGGTACTGGCCGAGCAGCAGCGCCGGGCCGTTGCCGACCGCGATCCGCTCGCTGGCGGAGGCGACGCTGCGCGGGGCGGCCTCGGCCACCTCGCTGAGCACCTTGGTGAACACCTCGGTCGGCAGGATCTCCGGCTCGACGCCGAACTCGGTCAGCAGCAGCGGCCGCAGTCCGGGCACCAGGTCGAGATGGAGCAGCCGGCGGACGCGGGTGCCGATCAGCGGGTCCAGCTTGCTGCGGGTCGGGCCGTAGCTCATCAGCCCGTCCGCGTAGACGTCGATGGGCGCGCCCTGGAACACATTGGCGACCGCCATCGCCGGGTTGACCTGGATGGACTCCAGGATCAGCTCGATCTTGTCGTCGCCGAGGTTCCACAGCAGCCGCAGATGGCGCTCCCACAGCGGGGCGTCGTCGACGCGCGGGGACCAGCCGCCGGGGTGGAACGGCGAGATCGTCTCGTTCCAGGACAGCACCCGGTCGAAGCGGCCGCGCAGCCGCTCGAAGCCGGGCATCTCGTCCACCGGCGGGGTGGTCTCCGGCGTCGCGGCGTTGTTGCTGATCAGCAGCAGCCGGCGGTCGGCCGGGCCGACGCTGCCCGCGTCGATCGCCGCCGCGAGGGTCGCCGCCCCGTAGAGGGTCGAGGCGAGGAAGATCTGGGTGCGCTTGCGCTCCGCCAGGGGCTTGTAGGCGGACATCAGGCCGCCACCTCCGCCCCCGCGGACCGGCGCTTGACTCGCCGCAGTCGTGCGGCGCGCTCGTAGTCCATGGAATCCAGTGCGTCCTTCAATACGTCCTGGGGCATGCGTTTCATCGCCGCCGCCGACATGGAACGGAGTTTGCGTGCCACTTGTGGTTCGAATCTCTCGATGTTGCCGAGGTGGTGGGAAATGATCGCGCAATAGGTGCGGACGGCCTTCGGCAGCAGGGCGTCGGCGTCGCGGTCCCGTGCGGTTTCCTCGATCACCTGGTCGAATGCGCGAATGAAGTCCAGCTGCCGCACATCGCCGATCTGGGTGAGCGAGGAGGAGACCCCGCGCCGGTAGAACACCCCGGCCAGCCCGAGGACGGCGAAGCTGCGGGCCTCGCGGTGCAGCCGCCAGATCCAGGGCCGGTCCTCGGCGGTGCGCAGCCCGTGGGTGAAGTGCAGCAGCCCCTCGTCGACCAGGCGGCGGTGGTACATGCCCGCCCAGGCGTAGGGGTAGTCCACGGAGGTGGAGCGGTCGGCCGGGAGGATCACGTCCCGCGGGTTCATCACCTCATTGCGGCGACCGTGCGGCACCCGGGTGATGGAGCGCGCGCGGGCGGTGCACTGGACATGGTCGGTGCGGACGAAGTCGCACCCCAAGTCCTCGATCGCCGCGAGCAGTTCGGCGTAGTAGCCGGGGGCCAGCCAGTCGTCGCCGTCGAGGAAGGCGAGGTACTCCCCCCTGGCGTTGTCCAAGCCGGTGTTCCGCGCGGTGGCCAGCCCACCGTTCTTCTCATGCCGTACATAGACGGCCCCCGGAAGGTCGCGTTCCGCACGCTCCAGGATCTCCGGGGTCCCGTCGGTGGCACAGTCGTCGACGAGAATGAATTCGAAGTCCTCGCGCGCGTTCGCGCGCAGACTTCTGAGCGTGTCGGGGGCATAGGTCTGCACGTTGTAGAACGGCACGATGACGGAGAGCTTAACCACGCGGGTGACGCTAGGTGTCCGGTCGGCATTCGTCTTGACCTAGGGTGTACGTAAAGGTGAACGAAGGACGTCGGAACGGTTAACCCGCCGCTCCAGCCAGCCGATTCTCCAATCGTCGACGTTCTGTTAACCCTTTGTTGCTCTTGTGTTGGGCCGTGAATCGACAACGCTTCCTAGCGTCTGCGACGTGTCCTCACGTACCAAATCCCCTGTGCGAGTCGCCGTGCTCGCCGACTCCGACACCCGGTGGAAATGGGGCGCGCTCACCGCGCATCGCCTCGTACCGGATGGGTCGGGTTCTGCCTCGGAGCGTCGCCTCGACGGCTTCCTGCTGCGCGGCCGCGCCACGCCGACCGCCCGGCAGCTGACCGAGGTCGGGGTGCGCGCCGACGCGATGCGCGAGGTCACGGGGGTGGAATTCGTACGGGCGGTGGACCGTGAGCGCTATGACGTGATCGTCCTCTCCCTGGTCGGCGGCGCCGTCCAGGCCATGCTGCACGGACTGCGCCACGCATGGGAGGGCGCCGACCGCCGCCCCGTGGTCGTCACCGGCTATGTCGGTGTCGTCTACGAGAAGCTGGCCGACGGGCTGCTGCTGCGCCACGGCGCCGATGTGGTGCTGGCCAACTCCCGGCATGACGCCGAGCGCTTCCGCGACGTCTACCAGGGCGTCGGCGCCGACGCGGAGAGCGTCGTGGAGTGCGCGCTGCCCTTCCTCGGCGGCGACCGCTACGACGAGAAGGCGCGGCTGGGCCGGAAGTACCCCGGCGGCACGGTCGTCTTCGCCGTCCAGCCGTCCGTCCCGGACAACCGCGCCGACCGCACCTATCTGCTGCGCCGCGCGGTGGAGCACGCGCGCCGCCACCCGGACCGCGAGGTCGTGGTCAAGCTGCGCTCCAAGCCGGGCGAGCACACCACCCATATCGAGGAGCTTCCGTACCAGAAGCTGATCGCGAAGTTCGGCGACGATCTGCCCGCCAACTTCCGGCTCGCCTACGGAAACATGGGCGAGGTCCTGGACACCGCCGACCTGCTGGTCACGGTCAGCTCCACGGCCGCCCTGGAGTCGCTGCACCGCTCCATACCGACCGCCGTGCTCACCGACCTCGGGGTGCGCGAGACGCTCGGCAACCACCACTTCCTCGGCTCCGGCTGTCTGGCCTCCTGGGACCAGCTGGACGCCGGGCACCTGCCCGAGCCGGACGTCGAGTGGCTCAGCCGCCAGGGCGTGGCCGCCGACGGGCCGTACGAGACCTGGTTCGACGTCGCGCGGGAGCGGGTGGCCGAGCTGGCCGCCGCACCGGCCCTGCCGCCGCTCGCCCCCTTCTACACCCCCGTCACCGCACCCGGCTATCTGCCCGGCCGGCTCGCCCGGTACGGCTTCGAGCCGGACGGCTCACCCCGCCCCGGGGCCTCCGCCGAGGACGAGGCGCAGGTCTCCGCGTTGCGGCGGGTGGTGCGCAACACGATGCGGGAAGCGGCCCGCGGCGCCTACCGCCATGGCGTCCAGCGCGTGGCTCCCGTCATCCGGCGGATGGGGGAGCTGTGAGCGACGCACGCGCGGCCGCCGGGTCGCAGCCGACGACGATGCCCGCACCTCTGCGCCGCGCGGGCGGAGAAGCGAACCCAAAGACGGCTGTGAGCGACGCACGCGCGAATGCCGCACGCGCGAACCAAGAGGAGGCCGGGACGGCCTCGATCACCTCTGCAACCCCTGAAGGAGCCGCCATGACCGCCTCGAGCCCGTGTGTGCTCGCCGTGATCCCCGCCCGTGGCGGATCGAAGGGCGTCCCCGCGAAGAACCTCGCCGCCGTCGGCGGCGTGCCGCTGGTCGCCCGCGCGGTCATGGAGTGCCGGGCGAGCCGCCTGGTGACGGACGTGGTCGTCTCCACCGACGACACCGGCATAGCGGCCGCGGCGCGCGGTGCCGGCGCGGTGGTCATCCAGCGGCCCACCGACATCGCGGGGGACACCGCCACCAGCGAGGCGGCGGTGATCCACGCGATGGACGCCTACGAGGCGTCGCACGGCACCACCGTGGACGTGGTGCTCCTGGTGCAGTGCACCAGCCCCTTCATCATCAGCGAGGACATCGACGGGGTGGCCGCGGCGGTCGCCGAGAAGGGCGCCGACACCGCCCTGACCGTCGCCCCCTTCCACGGCTTCGTCTGGCGCGAGGGCGAGAACCCCGAGACGGACGGCGGCGACGGGGTCAACCACGACAAGTCGTACCGCCCGCGCCGTCAGGACCGCCCCCAGGACTTCCTGGAGACCGGCGCCGCCTACGCGATGGACGCGCGCGGCTTCCGTAAGGCCGGGCACCGCTTCTTCGGCCGCACCGACCTGGTGCGCACCGACCCCGCCCGGGTGCTGGAGATCGACGATCCGCACGATCTGGCCCGCGCCCGCGCGCTCGCCCCGCTGTTCGACGCCGAGCGGCCGGGCGCGCTCCCCACCCGCGACGACATCGACGCGGTGGTACTCGACTTCGACGGCACCCAGACCGACGACAGGGTGCTCGTCGACTCCGATGGACGCGAACTCGTGGCCGTGCACCGCGGCGACGGGCTCGGGATCGCCGCCCTGCGCCGTGCTGAGCTGGCGCTGCTGATCCTTTCCACGGAAAAGAACCCGGTCGTCGCCGCACGGGCCCGCAAGCTCCAGGTCCCCGTGCTCCACGGCATCGACCGAAAAGATCTCGCACTGAAGCAGTGGTGCGAGGAGCAGGGCATCGCGCCGGAGCGCGTGCTCTACGTCGGCAACGACGTCAACGACCTCCCGTGCTTCGGCCTCGTCGGCTGGCCCGTGGCGGTCGCAGGTGCGCACGACGTCGTGCGCGGCGCTGCACGTGCGGTCACCTCCACCCCCGGAGGTGACGGCGCGATCCGCGAGATCGCCTCGTGGATTCTCGGAAAGGAACTGTCTTAAGTGAGCTCCAACTCTCGCCTCCGCACCCTCGGCGCCAAGACCGCCGGACCCGGCCACCCGGTCTATATCACCGGTGAGATCGGCATCAACCACAACGGCGACCTGGAGAACGCGTTCAAGCTGATCGACGCCGCCGCCGAGGCCGGCTGTGACGCGGTCAAGTTCCAGAAGCGAACCCCGGAGATCTGCACCCCCCGCGACCAGTGGGACATCGAGCGTGACACCCCCTGGGGCCGGATGACCTACATCGACTACCGCCACCGCGTGGAGTTCGGCGAGGACGAGTACCGCGCCATCTCCGAGCACTGCAAGAAGCGCGGCATCGACTGGTTCGCCTCCCCGTGGGACACCGAGGCCGTCGCCTTCCTGGAGAAGTTCGACGTCCCGGCGCACAAGGTGGCCTCCGCCTCGCTGACCGACGACGAGCTGCTGCGCGCCCTGCGGGCGACCGGCCGCACGATCATCCTGTCGACGGGCATGTCCACCCCCAAGCAGATCCGCCACGCGGTGGAGGTGCTCGGCAGCGACAACATCCTGCTGTGCCACGCCACCTCCACGTACCCGGCCAAGGCCGAGGAGCTCAACCTGCGCGTGATCAACACGCTGCAGGCCGAGTACCCCAACGTGCCGATCGGCTACTCCGGCCACGAGACCGGTCTGCAGACCACCCTGGCCGCCGTGGCGCTCGGTGCCGCGTTCGTCGAGCGTCATATCACCCTCGACCGCGCCATGTGGGGCTCGGACCAGGCCGCCTCGGTCGAGCCGCAGGGCCTGACCCGGCTGGTGCGGGACATCCGCATCATCGAGGAGTCCCTCGGTGACGGCGTCAAGAAGGTCTACGAGAGCGAGCTCGGCCCGATGAAGAAGCTCCGCCGTGTCGCGGGCGTCGTCGCCGAGTCCGAGTCCGCCGACCGCGAGCCCGCCGCGGTCTGAGGCACTCTGCCGTGAATCCACCGGCCGGTGAGCCCGGCCCTTGCCCGGAAGCGGCGGGCACCCCTGACTCATCGGGGGGGGGGCCCCCCGCCCCCGGCCCGGCGAGGGAAGGGGGGGTGGGGGGCGGCGCCCCCCCGCGGAGAACG
>NZ_JBHYVB010000165.1:0-20131 GCF_042750115.1 Streptomyces sp. NPDC059455 | reverse complement strand
TTTGGTCGAGGCCCCGTGGTCCGCCCCCGGGGCGCGCGCCCGGCCGGCGCGGGGCGGGGGGCGCCGCCCCGTGCGCTGGCGCGCCCCCCCCCCCCCCACCCCGGGGCCCTGCCTTTGGACGGTGCGATGGTCTCCGCTGCCCCCTCTGTCTCTCCGGCCTCTGCCTCTCCGGCCACGCTTGCTTTTGTCGAGAGCCCGGTTCAGCTGCTGAACGTGCTGGAGTGGGCGTACGCCGACGTCCAGCGCGCCGACGTCCAGCGCGCCGGGGGCCCCGAGGCCACGGCGCCCCAGGACCTCACCGTGGTGGTGCTCTCCCCGCACGATCCGATGACCCGCGGCCAGCTGCGCCGGATGGCCGAGCTGGCACGGGACGAGGGCTTCGCCGTGCGCTGGGAGGACGCGCGCGGCGGGGCCGGTGCGCCGATCAAGACCATCGGCGGGCTGCGCGGACCGCTGCGCCGGGCCGGGCGGATCGTGATAGGCGATCCGTTCTCCCGCTATGTCCAGCTGCTGCTGACCCTCACCCGGGCCAAGGACCTGGTCGTGGTGGACGACGGCACGGCCACCATGGAGTTCATCTCCCAGCTGGCCAAGGGGGAGCCGCTGGTGCGCTGGCACCGGCGCGGCAGCAAGGGGCCGCGCGACATGGTGTTCGCACCGGTCTCCGCCACCGCGCGCCGCCGGCTCACCCCGGGCGCCAAGCGCCGGGTCGAGGTCTTCAGCTCGATGCCGGTGGAGCCGCCCGCCGGGGTCACCATCACCGCCAACGACTTCGCCTGGACCCGCGCCCGGTTCGGCCCGCCCCGGCTCACCGGGGGCACCGACCTGGTGGGCACGTCCCTGGTCGAGACGGGCGTGGTGGACCTGGAGCGCTATCTGGAAGCGGTCGGCTCGCTGGCCCGCGCCCATGGCGCCACCCGCTACTTCGCCCACCGCCGGGAGAGCGCCGAGAAGCTGCACCGGGTCTCGGCCGAGGTGGGTCTGGAGATCGTACGGCCCGATCTGCCGCTCGAGCTGATAGCCCGTCGCGGCCCCATCGGCCACACGATCGTGAGCTTCCCGTCGACCGTGGTGCACACCCTGCCGCTCGCGCTCGTGGGCACCGGCGTCCAGGTCGCGGTCTGCGATGTGGACCCCGCCTGGCTGACCAGGGACGCCTCCCCGCGCGCCCAGGGCTTCCTGTCCGGGGTCACCGGGACGGCGCGCGATGTGCGCCGGCTGGGCTCGGGGCCGCAGGCGGGGTCGCCCCCACCGAGGGACGCGGCCCCGCCCAGGGACTCGGTCCCGCAGCGTGACGCGGCTCCGAAGCGGGATGCGGCCCCGCCGGCGAATCCGGGACCGCCCGCGGCACCGGTCGCGGCGTCCTGAGACCGGTCGCGCGGCTCCTGAGGCGTCTCAGGTTCTGAGCTCGTCGCCCGTACGGCCGTGTGGCACATCTCACCCGCGGCCGACCGGGAAATCCGCTGTTATACCCCCTGACTAGGAAGATCATGCAGTGGGGCGGGTACTTTTGCGTACCCGAACAGATTGAAAATTTGTTGATCGACATTCGGTGGACCCGCCTGGCGTTCTACGCTTCTTCAGGTGAAGCAATTGATGTCCCTCGATGCGACCGATGTCACACCCGCCGACGCGTCCGCGCTGCCCGGCACGCTCCCCGACGAGCTGCGTGCCGAACTCATCGCCTTCCGGCGCGACTTGCACATGCACCCCGAGCTCGGCAACTGCGAGTTCCGCACCACCGCCGCGATCAAGGCGCGGCTGGAGCAGGCGGGACTCGAGCCGCGGGTGCTGCCCTCCGGCACCGGTCTCATCTGTGACATCGGCCCGCGCGATGGCGTAGCGCCCCTGCTGGCGCTGCGCGCGGACATCGACGGACTGCCCATCCCGGACACCAAGACGGTCGACTACCGCTCGACCGTCGCCGACCGTGCCCACGCCTGCGGCCACGATGTGCACACCACCGTGGTGCTCGGCGCGGGTCTGGTCCTCGCCGAGCTGGCCCGCGAGGGACGGCTGGCGCGCCCGGTGCGGCTGCTGTTCCAGCCCGCCGAGGAGGTGCTGCCCGGCGGCGCGGCCGACGCGATCGAGGCGGGCGTGCTGGACGGCGTCGGCCGGATCCTGGCGCTGCACTGCGACCCGAAGGTCGAGGTCGGCCGGATCGGGCTGCGGGTCGGCCCGATCACCTCGGCCTGTGACCGGCTGGAGGTCTCGCTGGACGGGCCGGGCGGCCACACCGCGCGCCCCCATCTGACCACCGACCTGGTGACCGCCGTCGCCAAGGTGATCACCGAGGTGCCCGCGCTGCTGGCCCGCCGGGTGGACGCCCGCTCGGGCCTGGCCGTCACCTGGGGCCGGGTGGAGTCGGGCCACGCCTGCAACGTGATCCCGCAGCACGCCGAGCTGTCCGCCACGGTCCGCTGCCTGGACCTGCCCGCCTGGCGGGAGGCGCCCGACCTGGTCCATGCCGCGGTGGACGAGATCGCCACCCTGCACCGCGCCAAGTCGGAGATCAACTACATCCGCGGGGTCCCGCCGGTGGTCAACGAGGCGAGCTCCGCCGAGCTGCTGCGGGACGCGATGATCGCCCGCCGGGGCGCGGACGCGGTCGAGGGCACCGAGCAGTCCCTGGGCGGCGAGGACTTCTCCTGGTACCTGGAGCGGGTGCCCGGCGCGATGGCCCGCCTCGGCGTCCGCAAGGCCGACGACACCACCCGGCGCGACCTCCACGCGGGCGACTTCGACGTGGACGAGGACGCGATCGCGGTGGGCGTGGAGCTGTTCACGGCCGCCGTGCTGCTGGAGCGGAACGCGTAAGCCTGGCGGGGGCGTCCGTCACCCGGCTGTCGGCACCGCCGGCCTCGCCGGGAACGCCGAGCCTCCGCCTGCCGCCGAACCGGCTTTGCGGCCCATCGGGCAGGGGATCGTGGGGCGGATGCGGTTCGTGCTGCATGCGACGACCTGGATCGAGGCGAACCCGGTGCCTCGGAGGTACCAGCCGCCGACGACATCCCCGCCCCAGCTGAGCCGGTCGTCCACCATCGCGAACCACCCGGCCTGCCGGGAGGGAGCCTTGTCGTGGTCGGTGAGGAAGGACGGGCTCAACTCGCTGATCTGGTGTCTGTACCAGGCAGCGGCCTTGTCCGGCGCCTCGAATGTGGCCTTGATCATTCTGGCCGGGCGGAGCAGCCAGTGCGGTACCTCTAGTGGGGGCACGTCGCTTGCCATGAAGGCGGGGCCGGCCGCCGCGATCCGCTTCCACTCCTGGGGCGGGATGTCCTCTACGACGCGGTGCGGTGGCCGCCGGGCGGACTCGTCGTCGTATGTGCGGCGCTCTCCGGTCCAGCGGTAGCAGTGCCAGTGGCTCGGCATGGGCGGGAGTGGTGCGGTCACCCGGGGGACCTCCTGCGTGGTGGGAGCGGCCCGCCTTCCGGGCGGGCCGCCGTTTACCTGTGCCGTCGGACGCGGGCTACCTCGCGTACTGGCGTCCGTCGTCGGAGTCGCCGGGCGTCTGGCCGCCCGGGGTCGGGGCGTCCGTGTCCGGCGTGGTGTCGCCGTCCTCCGGGTCGTGGCGGATGACGGCGTGCTGTAATCGCATGGGGCCTCCTGAGTTCATTCGCGCAGGGGTGTCCCCGCGCGTTCGCGCGGTGCTCGTCCCGGCCACTGGCCTGCAAGCGGGAGGCGGGGTGAGCCTTGCTGGGCGGGACTCCGTCCCCGGCGGCGCAGGCCGGGGACGGAGTCCCTTCGTCCCTGCCTTGTCGGTACTCGGGTCGGCGCGTGCCAACCGGCAGGGGTCTTGGGGGCGAGCCGCCGGTGGGATGCGTGCCGGTACGGGCCCGGAACACCAGCGACCCACTCGGCTTATGGGGCCGGGGCCTCCGGCGAAACAGAGGTAGACCGCGAGCCCCAGCAGCGCGGGGTTGCGGCGTACAGCCGCTTCCCGCGCAGGGCACAGCCCCAGTCGTGCAGTTGGGCCCGGTCAGGGTGTCGGGGTCCGGCAGTTCGACTCCGACCAGGAGCGACGGCACTTGGCAGGTCGTCATCGGGACCGTCCCTCGTGCTCGGCCGCGGCCGCGCTGGTAGGGCTCCGCGGTCGGCGCTTCGAGTAGAGCGGCGCGTGCGGGGGACATGCATAGGTGACCTTGCCGACGTCGCTGCGGCTGTCCTCCACCTCGACCGGGATCGGCTCATCGGTGGACAACTGGCAGCGGTAGCACAGTTGGCGTCCCACGGGTGTGCGTCCGTACTCGGCGCGGTCGGCCTCGGCCAGCGCATCCCACAGCTTCCAGGCGTCGGTCAGGTAGTGATCGGCCGAGAGGGGCACGCGCCAGTGGGGTCTTGGGGCCGTCCGTCCAGGAGGCGGGCGGGACGCCGAGGTAGGTGCTCTCGTCGGTCAGCTTGGTGAGGACTCGGACCTGCCGCAGGCGCCAGCTCTCAACGGAGCCCACGGCGATGAGCCAGTACAGGGGGCCGTGCTTGTCCTGGATGACGGCACCGGTCTCATGGCCGAGGGCCTTGAGCGCGCGTTCCCCGATGGTCGGGGCTGCGCGGACGGCGTCCCACCATTTGCCCACCCGTAACGCCTCGACGTCCTGTTTGTTCGGCGGTGTCCACGGGAGGGCTTGGGTGGTAGAGGTGGCCATGCTGGTGCTCCTTGGGCGTTGGCCGCACCCCGGGAGGCTCCGCCGCCTCGCCGGGGTTTGTCGTACCCGCTGACGTTAGGAGCGTGACGTCTGACACATCCAGTCATGTACGCGAATGTTCACATGAGACATTCCCCAGCTCGTGGCCTTGACGTGCTGCAACAAACGGCCGACGGTGGTGTACATCCGTGCACACCAAGAGCGTCGGAGGCGGCGATGACACTACGGTTCATCGGCATCGACCCGAACACCGGAACAGGCGAGAGCCCCACGGTGTGGGTCGAGACCAGCAACAACGATCTGGTCATTCAAGGGTGGAAGCCAACGTCTGAACTCGAAGCTCAATGCGCCGCGTTCGAGGTGCCTGGGCACGCGGCGGGCATCCCCGAGCACGAGGCAGTTATCCGTATTCCGGCCCGCATGGTGCCGATCTTGAGGAAGGCATGCGATGCAGCAGAACGTACCGAGCTTCCATGAGCTGCTCGACGGCGCCCAGCGCTCCGCCGTCCACCTGGAGATGCGGGACGCCTATGGAGTCGTCAGCGAGGCCGCCGACTTCAACCGCTGGAAGAGCACCGGAGAACGGGACACCAGCCCCGACTCACCGTACTGGGCGCCCTGGGTGGCGCTGATCCGCCGCACCATCGCCCGCGGCGTCGTCGTGCGCCGGGCACGCATCGTGTCCGAGCCGGTCAGCGACTACGTCCGGTACGAGCACGCCGGAACGGTCGTCAACATCCACGCCGGTGAACGGGTACGGTGGCTCGCCCGCCGACGCGCCTCCGACATCGCACTGCCAGGGAACGACTTCTGGCTGATCGACGGTCGACTTATCCGGTGGAATCACTTCACCGGCGACGGCGCCTCCGGCGGTGGGGAGATCAGCGAGGACCCCGACACGGCGAAGCTGTGCGCTGAGGCGTTCGAGACGGTATGGGCGCGCGCAACCGCCCACGAGGACTACAAGATCAGCTAACACGGAAAGGCGCACGGTCAGCTCATGTCCAACTCCCCGTCCTCCTCGGCCCAAGCCGCGCGCGAACGGGTCGCGCAGCGCCTACGGGACCTACGTGCCGACGCGGGCATTACCGGTACTGAGCTGGCCGTGCGCTGCGGCTGGACGCACCCCAAGACATCCCGCATCGAGAACGCGCGCACTCCGCCGACGCCGGACGACGTCCGCCGCTGGTGCCGGGCCTGCGGCGCTGAGGACCAGGCCGCAGGCATCATTGCTCAGTCGCGGGATGCCGAATCCCTGTACGTCGAATGGCAGCGCAAGGTGCGCGCGGGTCTGAAGCGTCTGCAGGACAGCTACGTGGATCTGTACCAGTCGACGGAGTTGTTCCGGATCTACTCGCCCACCCTGGTGCCTGGCCTGCTGCAGACCGAGGGGTACGCGCGCGCTCTGCTGTCCATCAACACCCGTCTGCTCGACATTCCCGACGACGCCGAGGACGCTGCGGCCGCACGCCTTGAACGCTCACAGGTCATCCACCAGCCGGGTCACCGGTTCGTCATGCTGATCGAAGAGGGGGTCCTCCGCTACCAGTTGGGCGACGAGGACGCGATGGCCGCGCAGCTTGGTTACCTGCTCACCGCTGGGGCCCTTCCGGCTGTCTCGTTGGGGATCATCCCCAGCGCGACGCGGGGGCGCGTCCTATGGCCTCAGGAGCTGTTCCACGTCTACGACGACACCCTGGTGTCGGTCGAGCTGCTGTCCGCGCGGGTCCAGGTCACACAGCCCTCGGAGATCGCGCTGTATCTGAAGGCGTTCGAGCAGCTGCGCAGTATGGCCGTGTACGGGGCCGAGGCGCGGGCGTTGATCCTGAAGGCCATCGAGGCCCTGCACTGACTTCGGGCACGACGAAAGCCCTTCCCGGCCCGAAGACCTCTGGACTGGGCGAGGGGGCATTCGCCGCGTCAAGGAAGCGCGACGGCCCCACCGAAATGGGGGCCGTTCAGCCGTACCGGCCTGGTTAGCCGGGGGTACCGTTCTGAGTGTCTAGGTCAGAACGGAGTTCAGCATGCCACAGAGCAATGAGGAACACACCGGCGCACGCATCGCGGATTACCGGAAACTGCGTCAACTTACCCAGACCGCACTCGCACAGCGATCGTTCCTCGCCCGCAGCACCATCGCGAAGGTCGAGCGCGGCCTGGCGCCGGCCACACCCTCCGTCGTAGCCGCCATCGCCCGAGTCCTCCAGGTGGACGTCGCTGTGCTCAACGGCCAGCCGTACACCTCCGAGTTACAGCAGGACCATCTCGATCGCCTGATCTCCCCGCTGTCCGAGGCGCTCGACATGTACGACCTCGGGCCGGACCCACACATCACGCCCAGGCACATCGATCGGGTAGAGAGTGACGTACGGGCGCTGTGCAGCGGGGCCTCCGCTACCGAGTACAAGGACATCGGCTCGAAGCTGCCTGGTCTGCTCGGCGAACTCACCACCATGGTCAGCCTGCTGTCTCCAAGCGAGGGCTACCGGCGCGCGGCCTCATCGCTGAGCTGGTGCTATTGGGTGGCATACGAGTTCGCTTATCGAGTCGGCTATCACGACATGGCGTCCATCGCGCTGGAGCGCATGGGGTGGATGGCTGAGCAGGCACAGGATCCGCTGCTGCTCGCCATCCGCCTGAACAAGTGGTCGAGCATGCTGCTTCGGCGAGGGAACAACCAGATGTCACTACAGGTAATCACGCGCGGCCATCGACTCATCGGCCAGGTCGAGCAGCCCGAGTCCGTGGAGGCTCTGGCGGTGACCGGCAGTCTGCATCTCGCGTCGGCCATCGCGGCCGCCCAAGCACGCGATGCTGACCAGGTCACCGGCTATATGGGCCTGGCTCGCGAGATGGCCGAGAAGATCGGCCGAGATGTGCCGGACGTCTATTGGTCGTCGTTCGGTCTGACGAACGTGCAGCACTTCGACGTTGCGACGAACGTCGAGCTCGGTGAGCTCGGCGAGGCGGTGAAACTGTCCAAGAAGCTGCATTTTCCGGATACGCATCCCCGCATGCGGGTGGGCCGGTACTACATCGAGATGGCCCGCGCCTATGCGCAGATGGGGAAAACGGAGCCTGCTGAGCGGTTCTTGGTACGGGCGCGTAAGGTCGCTCCGCAGCAGGCCCGGTATCACCCGCTGGTGCGGGAGACGATCGGCGTCCTGGTGCGCCGTCAGCGGCGGGCGCCCGAAACCCTGTCCTCGTTGGCTGCGTGGGTCGGCATGTAGCAGCGCCAGGGTGCCCCATTGTTCCCTATCTGGGAACACTGTCAGCCTCGCGGTTCGACACGATGTGACGGTCAGAAAACAGACTGTGCACGGAGCCGGCCATGACGACCAGGACCCTGCCGTGGGAACCACCGAACAAGCAGGACATCGAGGCGTTACCGGTGGGCAAATGGTGGGACGCCGTCTCCGCGCCCACCACCGTCGCCGACCGAGCCCTGGAACTGCTCGGTGACCGATCCGGCGCCGTCATCCAGGACGACACCTACGGCAAGATGTACTGGCTGATCGGCATCGACACTGCTACCGCCCGCAGCTGGGGCATGCGCCAGGTCCGCGTCCTCACCGAACTCGCCGACGAGGGGACCCTTCTCGGCGTGCCGCCCGCCTGCTGGAGCGCTGAGCACCGAACTTACTGGCGGATCCCGCTCGGCCCGGACCGGTATCTGACCGACATCAATGACCTGGTCCGCGCCCTGCGCCAGGCACTCGACGACGTCCTCGGCCCGACGCAGGACGGTCGACAGCTGTGCTACCGATGTCAGTTCCCCACCGACGAACCGGTCCCGGTGGCCATCGAGCACAGCGGCAGTGTGGCCAGCACGACCGTCTATGCCTGCCCTACCCACGCTCGGGACTACCCGCGCGATGCCGTCGTCCAGGCCGCCGCCAGGCGCCGTGCCCTTGAGCAGGGAGGGACCCGATGACGGCCGTCGAGCAGACCGCCGAGCAGACCGAGGACCCGTTCGCCGACGAGGCGTGGCGCGCCGCCATCGAGCACGCCGCGGGCTGCCTGGCCTGTCGGACGCCCGGCGCCGGGTGCGAGACCGGGGAGCGACTGCTCCGCGCCTGTGAGGCGGCTGCGCGGCAGGCCCGATATGGGGAGGTGGAACTGTGACCGTCGAGAACAAGCACAAGGGCGATCCCGCCCCGATCAAGCCGTGGACGCCCCCGCCACCGCCCCCGCCGGACGGCACACCGCCCCCGAGGGAGAAGTGAGGGAAGGTGACCGAGGACTGGCGACAACGCCATACGGCACTCCTGGGCGCCCTGGCCGCGTCCGGTGAACTCCCGCACGCCTGGCGCTCGGCCTTCGCCGCTGTCCCGCGCCACCGCTTCATCCCCGCCGACATCTGGGAGCAGCGGGCCACCTGCGTTCCCGTGACGACGGACGCGGCCTGGTGGGACCTTGTCTACCGGGATGTGCCGATCGTGACGCAGGTGGACGACGGGCAGAGTGCCGGCCCAGGGATCGCGACCTCGTCCAACTCCATGCCCACGATGGTGGCGCGCATGCTCACCGCGCTGGAGGTCGCCGACGGGCAGCGCGTGTTGGAGATCGGCACCGGCAGCGGCTGGAACGCCGCGCTGCTCGCCGCGCGCCTGGGGAGCCAGAACGTCACCACCGTCGAGGTCGATCCGGTGCTGGCGGAGAAGGCCGCGAAGGTCATCAAGGACGCCGGATACAGCCCCGACGTCGTGTGGGGCGACGGCGCACGGGGGTGGGAGTCCGGGGCGCCGTACGACCGGATCATCGCGACCTGTTCGGTGCGGCGGATTCCCTACGCCTGGGTGCGGCAGACCAAGCCGGGCGGGCGCATCCTCGCCCCGCTGGCGGGAGACTTCTGGTCCGGGGCGCTGGTACGGCTCGACGTCGGCGGCGACGGGGTGGCCTCCGGCCGGTTCGTCGGCGGTGCCCGGTTCATGCCGATGCGCTCGGAGCGCCCTCGCCCGGAGTCCCGGTGGACAGCGGAACCGGTCGGCGCGGCAGTACCGGCGCCCTTCCCGCCGAGACCATGGCGGGCCTCGGTTTCGCCCTCTACGCGGGCGCGAAACTGCCGGGCGTGGTCATGGCCGACGGAACAGCGGACGGCAGGTATCAGATGTGGCTTCACGATCGGAATGGGTCGGCGGCCACGGTCGCCCAGGAGGAGGTGTGGAGTTACGGCCCACGCCGGTTGTGGGAGGAGGCCACCGCCGTGCACGAGGCGTACGTGAAGGACGGCAGCCCGGGCCCCGGCGACTTCGGGTTGACCGTGTTCTCCGGTGGACAGCGACTCTGGCTCCGCTCACCTGACGCACCCCTCGACTGACAGACGAAGAAGCCCCCGTCCTCCTCGGACCCGGGGCTTGTCCGGTGGATCTCATACCGGGACGTACCGGGCGCAATCGCAGCCGTTTTGCCCGCCCGAAACGTTGCGTAGACCTCGCGGACACGAGAGGTTCGCGACGATCCGATAACGGCTTCCTAAGGGGCCTTTACCTGGCATCTACGCGCGTTACGATGCGGCGGAGCCAGCGCCGCAAGGGGCGCTTCGAGATCATCAGAGGGGACCCTCGTGCGCCGGGTATCCACGATAGCGGTCGCGGGCATTGCCACCGCGGCTCTCGCATTCTCCGTCACCGCGTGTGGCAGCAGTTCCGAAGAGGGAAGCAAGGACGCCGGTATCGGTCTGGCCTACGACGTGGGCGGCCGCGGCGACCACTCCTTCAACGACTCCGCCGCCAAGGGCTATGACAAGGCCCTGAAGGACTTCGACGTCAAGGGCAAGGAGCTGACGGCGAAGGACGGCGACACGGACGCCGACCGCTACGACAAGCTGGCGAGCCTCGCCGAGGCGGGCTACAACCCCGTCGTGGGCGTCGGCTACGCGTGGACTCCCTCGCTCACCAAGGCCGCCAAGAAGTACAAGGACACCGACTTCGCCATCGTCGACTCGGTCGTCGACTCCAAGAACGTGGCCAGCCTGGTCTCCGCCGAGCACGAGGGCTCCTACCTCGCCGGCGTGGCGGCGGGGCTGAAGACCAAGTCGAACAAGGTCGGTTTCATCGGTGGCACCGACAGCGCGCTGATCAAGAAGTTCGCGGGCGGCTTCCAGCAGGGCCTGAAGGACACCAACCCCAAGGCGTCCCTGGACGTCCAGTGGGTGCAGGTCGGTTCGCCCAAGGGCTTCGGCATGCCGGACCGCGGCAAGGACATCGCCGAGGGCATGCTCTCCAACAAGGTCGACGTGATCTTCTCCGCGGCCGGCGGCTCCGGCGCGGGCGCCATCGAGGCGACAGCCGGTAAGAAGGGCACCTGGTCGATCGGCGTCGACGGCGACCAGTACTACGACAAGGGCCTGGCCCAGTACAAGAACGCGATCCTGACCTCCATGGTCAAGACCGTGGACGGTTCGGTCTACGACTTCATCAAGAGCGTCGTGAAGGACAAGAAGCCCGAGAGCGGCGTCCAGACCTACGACCTCAAGCGCGGCGGCGTCTCCCTCTCCTACTCCGGCGGCTTCATCAACGACATCAAGCCGAAGATCGAGGCGGCCAAGAAGAAGATCATCGACGGTCAGATCAAGGTCCAGGACACCTACAAGGACTGACCCCTCGCGTCACGGACCCGCACGGCACCTCCGGGCATCCGCCCCGGGTCCGCCCGGGTCCGTGGCGTACTCCGGCCGGTCCGGCCCCCGGCCAGCCCCACCCCCTCCGCCCCTCAGGAGTGCGCCATCGAAGCCGCCAGCCCACCCAAGGGCGCTCCCGCCGGTGCCGTCACCGACGTCGCCGTAGAACTCCACGGAATCACCAAGCGGTTCCCCGGAGTCGTCGCCAACCACGACATCGACATCACCGTGCGCCGCGGCACCGTGCACGCCCTCGTGGGCGAGAACGGCGCGGGCAAGTCGACCCTGATGAAGATCCTCTACGGGATGCAGCGCCCGGACGAGGGCACCATCGCGATCGGCGGCGAGGCGGTGGAACTGCACTCCCCGGCGGACGCCATATCCCGCGGTGTGGGCATGGTGCACCAGCACTTCATGCTCGCCGACAACTTCACCGTGCTGGAGAACGTGGTCCTCGGCGCCGAGAAGCTGCACGGCATCGCCGGTAAGGCGCGCGCCCGGATCAAGGAGATCTCCGACGCCTACGGGCTGGGCGTCCGCCCCGATGTCCTCGTCGAGGACCTGGGCGTGGCGGACCGTCAGCGCGTGGAGATCCTCAAGGTCCTCTACCGGGGGGCCCGGACGCTGATCCTCGACGAGCCGACCGCCGTGCTCGTCCCGCAGGAGGTCGACGCGCTCTTCGACAACCTCCGCGAGCTCAAGTCCGAGGGCCTGACGGTGCTGTTCATCTCGCACAAGCTGGGCGAGGTGCTGTCCGTGGCCGATGACATCACCGTCATCCGGCGCGGCACCACGGTCGCCTCCGTCGTGCCGTCCGAGACCAGCCCCCGGCAGCTGGCCGAGCTGATGGTCGGCAGCGAGCTGCCCTCGCCCGAGACCCGCGAATCCACCGTCACCGACACCGACATGCTCGTCGTGGACGCGCTGCGGCTGACCGCCACCGATGTGGACGGGGTCGAGCGGGCCGTGCTCGACGACATCGACTTCACCATCCGCAAGGGCGAAGTCCTCGGCATCGCCGGGGTGGAGGGCAACGGCCAGGCCGAACTGGTCGAGGCCATCATGGGCATGCGCGACCCCGACGCCGGCACCATCACCCTCGACGGCGCCGACATCTCCCACGCGCCCACCCGCAAGCGGCGCGAGGACGGCATCGGCTACATCCCCGAGGACCGCCACCGGCACGGACTGCTGCTGGAAGCGCCGCTGTGGGAGAACCGCATCCTCGGCCATGTCACCGAGGAGCCCAACAGCAAGGCCGGGCTGCTCAACCCGGCCGCCGCCCGGCGCGACACCGAGCGGATCGTCGCCGAGTACGACGTGCGTACGCCGGGGATCGAGGTCACCGCGGCCTCGCTGTCCGGCGGCAACCAGCAGAAGCTGATCGTCGGCCGGGAGATGAGCCACCACCCCAAGCTGCTGATCGCCGCGCACCCCACCCGGGGTGTGGACGTGGGCGCCCAGGCGCAGATCTGGGACCAGATCCGCGCCGCGCGCCGGGACGGCCTGGCCGTGCTGCTGATCTCGGCCGACCTGGACGAGCTGATCGGCCTGTCCGACACCCTGCGGGTGATGTACCGCGGCCGGCTGGTCGCCGACGCCGACCCCGCCACGATCACCCCGGAGGAGCTGGGCTCGGCCATGACCGGCGCCGCCTCCGGCCATCTGGAGGGCCCGGCGGACGACGGGACCGAGGCCGCCCCCGAGGCTGGGGCCGGAACCGCGACCGGGGGAGAGGACCGATGAAGAAGCTGGACAAGGAGCGGGTGCTGCTCGCGGTCGCGGCCCCGGTGCTGGCGCTCGCCGCCGCGTTCGTGGTGACCGCGCTGGTGCTGCTGGCGACCGGCAAGGAGCCGTTCAACGCCTTCGGCATCATGTTCGACTACGGCGTGAAGGCCGACAGCCAGGTCTACATCCTCAACAAGGCGACCACGTACTACCTGGCGGGGCTCGCGGTGGCCATCGGCTTCCGGATGAACCTCTTCAACATCGGCGTCGACGGCCAGTACCGGCTCGCCGCCTTCTTCGCCGCCGTCGTCGGCGGGGCGCTGAAGCTCCCCGGGCTGGTGCAGATCCCGCTGATCCTGCTGGTCGGCATGCTCGTCGGCGCGATGTGGGCGTCCATCGCCGGTCTGCTGAAGGTCTACCGGGGCGTCAGCGAGGTGATCAGCACCATCATGCTGAACTCCCTCTCGGGCATCGTCATCAGCTATCTGCTGGTGGACGGGCGGCTGGCCGACCTCGACAAGCAGACCAACATCGTGGCCACCGACCCGCTGCCGTCCTCCAGCCACTTCTTCACCTTCCCGGCGGGCGGCGACCTCGATCCCATCTGGGGCTTCATCGTCGTCGCGGCGCTCGCGGGCGTCGGCTTCTGGTTCCTGCTCGGCCGCACCCGGTTCGGCTTCGACCTGCGCGCGGTGGGCCGCTCCGAGTCCGCCGCCCAGGCCAGCGGCGTCAACGTCAAGCGCATGGTGCTCACCAGCATGCTGCTCTCGGGCGCGATGGCCGGTCTGATCGGCATGCCGACCCTGCTCAACGACACCCACCAGTTCACCTCCGACTTCCCCACCGGCATCGGCTTCACCGGTATCGCCATCGCGCTGCTCGGCCGCAACAACCCGGTCGGCATCGGCCTGGCCGCCGTGCTGTGGGGCTTCCTCGAGCGCGGCGCCAACCGCCTGGAGTTCGAGGGCTACGACAAGGAGATCGTCGGTGTGATGCAGGGCGTGATCGTCCTGTGCGTCGTCATCGCGTACGAACTGGTGCGCCGCTACGGGCTCAAGCGCCAGCAGCAGAGGGTGGGCGCGGAGCTCGCCGCCCAGGCCAGGGCCGACAAGGGTACGGACAAGCAGGAGGTGTCGGTGTCGTGAGCGACGCACACGAGGCCTCCGGGCCGCAGATGACGACGATGGCCGCGCCTTCGTGCCGAGTGGGCGGAGAAGCGAACGGAGAAACACGATGAGTGCCACGGTGACCACCACCAAGAGCACGGGCACGCCGGGCAAGGGGAACGGGCCCGCCTCCCGGATGTCCCTGGGCAAGGTGCTGCTGATCGTCGCCGGGGCGCTGGTCGCGCTGTCGGTGCTGCGGGCGCTCGTCGACGCCGCCCAGCAGGCGGACTTCGACCGCGTCACCTCCTCCGGGCAGATCGGCGCCGCGCTCTCCATGGCCGTGCCGATCGGCCTCGCGGGCCTCGGCGGGCTGTGGTCCGAGCGGGCCGGTGTGGTCAACATCGGCCTCGAGGGCATGATGATCCTCGGCACCTTCTTCGGCGCCTGGGCCGGCTACCAGAGCAACCCCTGGGTGGGGGTGCTCGCGGGCGTCCTCGGCGGCGCGCTCGGCGGGCTGATCCACGCGGTGGCCACCGTCACCTTCGGGGTGGACCACATCATCTCCGGTGTGGCGATGAACATCCTCGCCCTCGGCGCCACCACCTATCTGGCCAAGCGCTGGTTCGAGCCGCTGGCCGACATCGGCGGTTCCCCGAAGAACTCCCCGCAGGTCGACCCCATCCAGTCGTTCACCGTCCCCGGACTGTCCGACTGGCTCGCCGACCTGGAGAACCACCACTGGTTCCTGGTCTCGGACGTCGCGGGCATCCTCGGCGGCCTGGTCACCGACATCTCGGCGCTGACCGTCGTCTCCGTCCTGCTGGTCGTGGGCAGCTTCTTCGCCCTGTGGCGGACCTCGTTCGGACTGCGGCTGCGGTCCTGCGGTGAGAACCCGACGGCGGCCGAGTCCCTCGGTGTCAACGTCTACCTCTACAAGTACGCGGCCGTGGTGATCTCCGGCGGCCTCGCCGGGCTCGGCGGCGTCTTCCTCGCCCTCGTCCGCTCGCACATCTACAACGAGGGCCAGACCGGCGGCCGCGGCTACATCGGCCTCGCCGCCATGCTCTTCGGCAACTGGCGGCCCGGCGGGCTCGCCATGGGCGCCGGTCTCTTCGGCTACTCCGACGCCCTCCAGCTGCGCAACGGCGGGGCGACCGTGCACGCCCTGCTGCTCCTGGTCGCGCTCGGCCTCGCCGCGCTGGCGGCCTGGCGGATTGTCCGCAAGAGTTATGTCGCGGGCGCGGTGTCCGGCGCCGCGGCCGTCGCGCTGTTGCTGTGGTACGCCCTGACCGACACGGTCCCCAACGACCTGGTCAGCGCCACGCCGTACATCGTGACCCTGCTGGTCATGGGGCTCGCCTCACAGCGGCTGCGGATGCCCAAGGCGAACAACAGGCCGTACCGGAAGGGACAGGGCACATGACCACTTCCGCCGCCGCGGCCCCCGACTGGGAGTCGCGGCGCTAACCGCCCCGGGACGCAATTTCCGGGCCCTACGCCCCCTACTCCGGTTTCCCGGTGGGTGCCGCGGCGCTCGTCGACGACGGCCGCACGGTCAGCGGCTGCAATGTGGAGAACGCCGCGTACGGCGTCGCGCTGTGCGCCGAATGCGGTCTGATCTCCTCCCTCGTCGCCTCGGGCGGCGGCCGCCTCACCGCCTTCACCTGCTGCGACCTCGAGGGCACCGTGCTGATGCCCTGCGGCCGCTGCCGTCAGCTGCTGTGGGAGCACGGCGGCCCGGAGCTCCAGATGGACACCGCCACGGGCATCCGCCCGCTCGCCGAACTCCTCCCGGACGCCTTCGGCCCCGCCGATCTGCGCCGCGCCGCGGCCCGCGGCTGACGCCCCGCGCCGCCTCGGTCCGCGCCGCCGCGACCCGCCCGGTCGGCCCCCTGAACACGAAAGGCCCCGTACAGCCCCCATGGACGCCATCTCCGTCATCCGTGCCAAGCGCGACGGCACCCGCCTCACCGACGCCCAGATCGACTGGATCATCGATGCCTACACGCGCGGCGAGGTGGCGGACGAGCAGATGTCCGCGCTCGCGATGGCGATCTTCCTCAACGGCATGGTCCGGGCCGAGATCGCCCGCTGGACCGCCGCGATGATCGCGTCCGGTGAGCGGATGGACTTCTCCTCCCTGCCGCGCCCGACCTCCGACAAGCACTCCACCGGCGGCGTCGGCGACAAGATCACCCTGCCGCTCGCCCCCGTCGTGGCCGCCTGCGGAGCCGCCGTACCGCAGCTCTCCGGCCGGGGCCTGGGCCACACCGGCGGCACCCTGGACAAGCTGGAGTCCATTCCCGGCTGGCGCGCCCAGCTGACCAACGGCGACATGCTGGCCGTCCTCCGCGACGTCGGCTCGGTGATCTGCGCGGCGGGCGAGGGGCTGGCCCGCGCCGACAAGAAGCTGTACGCGCTGCGCGATGTCACCGGCACGGTCGAGTCGATCCCGCTCATCGCCTCCTCGATCATGTCCAAGAAGATCGCCGAGGGCACCGGCTCCCTGGTCCTGGACGTCAAGGTGGGCTCCGGCGCCTTCATGAAGGACATCGACTCCGCGCGCGAACTGGCCGCCACGATGGTCGGCCTCGGCAATGACCACGGCGTCCGTACGACCGCCCTGCTCACCGACATGTCCACCCCGCTCGGCCTGACGGCGGGCAACGCCCTCGAGGTCCGCGAGTCCGTGGAGGTCCTGGCGGGCGGCGGCCCGGCCGACGTCGTCGAGCTCACCCTCGCCCTGGCCCGCGAGATGCTGGACGCGGCGGGCCTGAAGGACGCCGACCCCACCAAGGCCCTGGCCGACGGCACCGCGATGGACCACTGGCGCCGCATGATCGCCGCCCAGGGCGGCGACCCGGACGCCCCGCTCCCGGTGGCCCGCGAACACCACGTCCTGCGCGCCGAGTCGACCGGCGTCCTCACCCGCCTCGACGCCTACGCGGTGGGCCTCGCCGCCTGGCGCCTGGGCGCGGGCCGCGCCCGCAAGGAAGACCCGGTACAGGCGGGCGCGGGCATAGAACTCCACGCCAAACCAGGCGACCACATCACCACCGGCCAGCCCCTCCTCACCCTCCACACCGACACCCCGGCGACCTTCCCCTACGCCCTGGAAGCCCTGGCCGACGCGATCGCCTACGCCCCCCAGGGCACGGAATTCACCACGAGCCCGATCGTGCTGGAACGCATCGCCTGACCCGCTGCGTGAGCCACTGGCCTACGTCAGCAGCTGGCCCCGGCGGCTCAGGAGGAACTTCTTGAAGGCCGCCACCGGGGGTGTGTCCGGGTGGCCGTCCAGCCAGGCGACGCCGATCTCGCGGACGGCGCGCGGGGCGGTGACGGTCAGCTCGGCCACGCCGGGGCGGGGGACCGCCGGGGGCGGGAGGAGGGCCACGCCGAGGCCGGCGGCGACCAGGCCGCGGAGGGTCTCCGCCTCCTCGCCCTCGAAGGCGATCCTCGGGGTGAAGCCCGCCTCGGTGCACAGCGCGTCCGTGATGCGCCGCAGTCCGTAGCCCGGTTCCAGGGTGACGAACAGCTCCGAGGCGGCCTCGGCGAGCCGCACCCGGCGGCGCCCGGCCAGCCGGTGGTCGTCGGGGACCACCAGCCGCAGCCGCTGTTCGTCCAGGCGGCGGGCGACCAGATCGGGGGCGTCCGGCACCGGGGAGGTCAGACACAGGTCGAGGCCGCCCGCGCGCATCCGCTCGATCATCGCCTCGCCGTAGTTCTGGACCAGTTGGAAGCGCACCCGCGGATGGTCCACCCGGAAGGTCCGGATCAGACCGGGCACGGTCTCGGTCCCCAGCGTGTGCAGGAAGCCGAACGAGACCAGGCCCGCCGCGGGGTCGGCGTCGGCCCGTACGGACTCGGCGGCGCGGTCGACCTCGGCGAGGGCCCGTTCGACCGAGCGCAGGAAGGTCCGTCCGGCCGGGGTGAGCGCCACCGTGCGGCCCCGGCGGGCGAAGAGCGACACGCCCAGGTCCTCCTCCAGCCGGACCATCGCCCGGCTGAGCGTGGACTGGGGCACCCCCAGCTCCTGTGCGGCGCGGGTCACATGCTCATGGCGGGCGACGGCGGCGAACTGGGCGAGGCGCGGGGTGAGCGCGGCGGCCCAGGACTCCGCCTCGACATCTGCTGTCACCGGAATGTCGTTTTCGTAACTGATGCGTGACACGGGCGGCCCTGACCTTTACTCATGCGGCAGTGGATTGATTATCGCCATTCCGTGCATTGGACGCATCAACCGTGGTTACGTACGGTCGAACCATGCCTCCTGCTGATACCAGGGCGTCCACCGGGAACCACCGCGTGGACGCCTCCGCTTCGCCGTCCTCGAACCAGAACCCGAATTCCTCCGAGTCCGAGCGGATGAGCCCGGGCCACCCCGGCTACCTCCGGATGCGGCTCGCCCTCTTCACCGCGGGACTCGCCACCTTCGCCCTGCTCTACTCGACCCAGGCGCTGCTGCCCGCGATCTCCGACGATCTGCGGGTCCAGGCGGACCAGGCCAGCTGGAGCGTCTCCGCGGCCACCTTCGGCCTCGCGCTCGCGGTGGTGCCGCTGAGCGCGCTGTCCGAGCGGTTCGGCCGGCGCGCCATGATGACCGTCTCGCTCACGGTCGCGGTCGTCCTCGCCCTGCTGGTGCCCTTCGCACCGGACCTGGGCTGGCTGATCGGGCTGCGCGCGGTCCAGGGCGCGGCGTTGGCCGGGATCCCGGCCTCCGCGATGGCGTACCTCTCGGAGGAAGTCCACCCGAAGGCGCTGATCGGCACGATCGGGCTGTTCGTGGCCGGTAACAGCGTCGGCGGGATGAGCGGCCGGATCGTCACCGGCTGGGTGGCGGACGCCTGGGGCTGGCGGGCCGCGCTCGCCGCGGTCGGCGTGATGGCGCTGCTGTGCGCGGCGTCCTTCCGGATGCTGCTGCCCAAGGCCCGGCACTTCACCCCGGCCTCGGTGAGCCCGCGGGCGCTGGCCCGCACCCTCGCCGGGCATCTCTCCGATCCGCTGCTGTGCCGGCTGTACGCGATCGGCGCGCTGTTCATGACGGTCTTCGGCGGGGTCTACACGGTCATCGGCTACCGCCTGGTGGCCGAGCCCTTCGGGCTCTCGCAGAGCCTGATCGGCTCGATCTTCCTGATCTACCTGGTCGGCACGGTCTCCTCGGCCGCCACCGGCAAGCTGGTCGGCCGGCTCGGGCGGCGCGGCGCGCTGTACGTGGCGGTGTCCACGACGGCCGCCGGGCTGCTGCTGTCCCTGCTGAACTCGATCCCGGCGGTGCTGGCCGGTCTGGTGCTGATCACCGCGGGCTTCTTCGCGGGCCACGCGGCGGCGTCCTCGGCGGTGAGCCGTACGGCCAAGACCGGACGCGCCCAGGCCGCGGCGCTCTACCAGGCGTCGTACTACATCGGCAGCAGCCTGGGCGGTGCGCTGGGCGCGCTCGCCTTCCACGCGGCCGGGTGGGGCGGCACGGTCGCCATGGGCCTGGTGGCGGTCGGCGGCGCGGCGGCGATCACGGTGTACGCGACGCGGAAGGCGATGGCCGAGCGGCGCGCGGAGACAGCGCGGCGCGAGCTGGTCGGCGTGCCTGCCTAGGGGGTGCCCGACGGACCACAACGCCTGCGGCGGGCCGCTCCCCACCCCGCCCCTTCCCACAACTGGGTCTCCGCCCCAGCCCCCGGGTCGGGTTTGGGGGCTCTGCCCCGGGCCTCGGGTCGGGTTCGGGGGCTCTGTCCCAGATGCCGGGTCGGGTCCGGTTCCCAGATGCCGGGGCGGGTCCGGGCTCCGTCCCAGCCCTCGGGTCGGGTTTGGGGCTCCGTCCCGGATGCCGGGTCGGGTTTGGGGTTCCGCCTCAGATGCTGGGTCGGGTTCGGGGGTTCTGCCCCGGGCCTCGGGTCGGGTTTGGGGCTTCGCCCCAGGCGTTGGGGTCCAGGGGCGGAGCCCCTGGTATCGGGAAGGGGCGGGGAGGGGAAAGATCCGCCGCACCCCCCGCGACCCCCTGAAGCGCGAAGGGGGCGGTTAGCCCCAGTCCGGCG